>NZ_CDWTNB010000130.1:0-11427 GCF_977947065.1 Frankia sp. CgJB1 | reverse complement strand
AGGCTGTGGTTGCCACATGATCAATTGTCATGGCGAATTTTTTGCCGGGTAGTCGACGAGGACGGCGTACTGGCCGTGTGCCTATCCCGCTCGTGCGATGGCACCCTCGTGCCCGTGTCCGCGTTCGGCCTGCCCGGCCGCACCTTTCGTGGTGGGCGTCAGCGTCGGATGGTGCAGATGAACCGTATGATGCACGTGCCGTCCGGCGACCCGGGCGGTACCTCGCATTTCGTTTGTGTAGGTGTCGTCCGCGCGGGCGGGAGGGGCATCGGGGGGACGTTCCAGGGGGCATGGCCCGTTTTTTCAGCATCAGTGCTGGGGCACGCCCCGGAATCTTGATGCTTCTTGACATTTTTTCGCAGAGCTGTGACCTGTGCCTAGATACATAGATGTCCGCGCTCGTATCGCCTACCGGCGGGCGGCCCTGACGCCGAGGCCGCCGCCTCCGCCCGCAGGATCGGATGGCGGACGACCGATGGCCCCGTGGCCACGGCCCACGGCTCCACGGGTTCGTGGGTTCATGTTGCGAACAGGTTTCGGTGGGGGTCACTGGTTGGCCCGCGGGGCTCCCGCAGCTAGTGTTCGGGGAGTGGAATCGTGGCTGAACGCAGCCGGCGTCGAGGGGACCGGCACCAGTTGGGAGCCGATCATTCGCTACTGGTAGGCATCCCCGGGTCATCCGTGCCCCGTCCCACAACTCCATACCGATGCCGCTCACACCTGTGCGGGAGAGTCCCGGTCGCTCGCTGGTCGGGACGCCGAAGGAGCAAGCTCTCCCCATAAACTCTCAGGCCCCCAACCGCCGGGTCAGGCAACTCTGGAAAGTGGACGCCGTGAGGTGTCCCGCCGACGGTGAAAGCCGCGTTCCCCGCCCGCAGCTCCCCGGACTGCCGGCGGCGGCGCCGGTGAAGCTCTCAGGCCTATGACAGAGGGGGAGGCCCGCCGCGGCGCCGGCATGATCCGTCGTCGCCCGACCTCCGGAGCAGTCATCATGCCTGACGTCACCGAGTACGACGACACCCCCTATGCCGATGGACCGGCCACGGCCGCCATGGCCGGCACGACCGCTCCCGCGTCGTCGCACGCGCGGTCGGGGGCGCCGCGGCAGGGTAGCGCCGCGGCGGTGGGCAGGAACGGTGCGAGGCGGCTGCCCGCCGCGGCCATCCCGCGGTTTGCCGATCGGCACATCGGCCCGGACCCGTCCTCCCAACGGGCGATGCTGGATGCGCTGCGCGTGGAATCACTGGCCGCGCTCATTGATGCGGCCGTCCCGGCGAGCATCCGTGACCAGGATCTGGATCTTCCCGCGGCGCTGAGTGAACCCGCGGTGCTCGCGGCCCTACGCGCGTTCGGTAGCAGGAACCGACCGGTTTCCTCGATGATCGGGCTGGGGTTCCATCCCGCGGTGATGCCGGGAGTCATCCAGCGCAACATCCTGGAGAGCCCCGCCTGGTACACAGCGTACACGCCGTACCAGCCGGAGATCTCCCAGGGCCGCCTGGAGGCGTTACTCAACTTCCAGACGATGATCACTGATCTGACCGGCCTGGCGGTGGCCGGAGCCTCCCTGCTGGACGAGCCGACCGCGGCGGCCGAGGCGATGCAGATCGCGTTCCGGACGGTGAAGGGTTCCCGCACGACGTTCCTCATCGAGGCCGACACCCTCCCGCAGACCATTGCGGTGGTCGCGACCAGGGCGGAGGCGCTGGGGATCAACGTGGTGGTCGCGGATCTCGCCGCCGGACTCACGGCCGTGGGCCCGGCGGAACTGGATGCGACCTTCGGCCTGCTGCTGTCTTATCCCGGGCCGGCGGGCGTCCTGCGGGATGTGCGTGGTGTGATCGCAGCGGCGAGGGAGCGCGGCATCGTCGTCACGATCGCCGCCGATCCGCTGGCGCTGACCCTGCTGCGGGCGCCTGGTGATCTCGGCGCGGACATCGCGGTGGGGAGCACGCAGCGGTTCGGGCTACCGCTGTCCTTCGGAGGCCCGCACGCCGGCTACCTCGCAGCGCGTAAGGGGCTGGAGCGGTCCCTGCCGGGGCGGCTCGTCGGGGTATCGGTCGACGCGGACGGCGCACCCGCGTACCGGCTCACCCTGCAGACCCGTGAGCAGCACATCCGGCGGGAAAAGGCGACGAGCAACATCTGCACAGCCCAGGTGCTGCCCGCGGTACTCGCCTCTATGTACGCGGTCTACCACGGCCCGGAGGGCCTGGCCGGGATCGCGCGTCGCCTCCACGGGCACGCGGTGCGCCTCGCCGAAGGCCTGCGCGCCGCCGGTGTGACGGTGGTGCACGACGCGTTCTTCGACACCGTCCTCGCCGCGGTACCGGGCCGGGCCGCCCAGGTGGTTGCGGACGCGTTGGCGCGGGGAGTGAACCTGCGGCTGGTCGACGATGACCACGTGGGCATCTCCTGCAACGAGACGACGGGCCGGGCCGAGCTGGGGGCCGTCTGGTCGGCCTTCGGGGTGGGCCCGGAGGCCACGGCGGGCATCACTTGGACCGAGACCGAGACCGAAAGCGGGATCCGGACCGGGGCTCGGACCGGGCCCGTCGCGGCGGCGAGCGATCATCTCATGGCCCGCGCGGACCAGGCAGACCAGATGGCGGACGAGCTGGTGGCGCTGCCCGCCGAACTGGTGCGTACGGATCCCTACCTGCAACATCCGGTGTTCCACGACCATCGGTCGGAGACCGCGATGCTCCGCTATCTGCGTCGACTGTCCGATCTTGATCTGGCTCTCGACCGGGGCATGATCCCCTTGGGGTCGTGCACGATGAAACTCAACGCGACCACGGAGATGGCCGCGGTCACCTGGCCGGAATTCGCCGACATCCATCCATTTTCTCCGCTGGGCCAGGCCGCCGGATATCTCGCGATGATTCAGGACCTAGAGCGTTGGCTTGCGCAGATCACCGGGTATGCGGGGGTTTCCCTCCAACCGAATGCCGGCAGTCAGGGTGAGCTCGCCGGGCTGCTCGCCATCCGGGCCTATCACCGCGATCATGCTGTTCCCGGGTCCGTGGTGCGAAACATCTGTCTCATTCCCTCCTCGGCGCATGGGACGAATGCGGCGAGCGCCGCGATGGCGGGAATGCGGGTGGTCGTTGTCTCCTGTGACGACGACGGGAACGTCGACCTGAACGATCTGGCCCGCAAGGCCCGCGCGAACGCGGACGCGTTGGCGGCGCTGATGGTCACCTACCCGTCGACCCATGGTGTGTACGAGGAGGGCATCGGGCAGGCGTGCGCGATCGTGCATGAGGCCGGCGGCCTGGTGTACGTAGACGGAGCGAATCTCAACGCTCTGGTGGGGCTCGCCAGGCCGGGGCAGTTCGGGGCCGACGTGAGCCACCTGAACCTGCACAAGACGTTCTGCATCCCGCATGGTGGCGGGGGTCCGGGGGTCGGCCCGGTCGCCGTGGTCGAAAAACTCCTACCCTATCTGCCGAACCACCCGCTGCGGCCGGAGGCCGGACCGGCCACCGGAGTGGGCCCGATCTCGGGATCCCCATGGGGCTCGGCCGGAATTCTCATGATTCCGTGGGCCTACATCCGGATGATGGGTGCGGATGGCCTGCGCCGGGCGACCTCGGTGGCCGTCCTGAACGCCAACTACATTGCCCACCGGCTGCGTCCGTACTATCCGGTGCTCTACGCGGGCCGGGACGGGCTGGTCGCCCATGAGTGCATTCTGGACCTACGGCCGTTGACGAAGATGACCGGCGTCACCGTGGACGATGTGGCGAAGCGTCTCATCGACTACGGTTTCCATGCTCCGACCATGTCCTTCCCGGTTGCCGGAACACTGATGGTCGAGCCGACGGAGAGTGAGGATCTCGGCGAGATCGATCGTTTCTGCGACGCGATGATCTCCATTCGGGCCGAGGTGGAAAAGGTTGGAGACGGTATCTGGCCGCGGACCGACAATCCCCTGAATAATGCTCCGCATACCGCACAGATGGTTACCGCCGACGAATGGTCGCACGCTTATCCGCGATCGGTGGCGGCCTATCCCGTCGCTTCGCTGCGGGCCGCCAAGTACTGGCCCCCGGTACGTCGGATCGACGACGCCTATGGTGATCGCAACCTGGTCTGCACCTGCCCACCGGTGGGATCCTTCGCCGCGGAGCCGGTCGACGAGCAGATTCTCGCGGGGGCCCGCTGAAGACGGGATGCTGACGCGGCCGCCGTCGATCTTCTCCATCGCGGCGGCGGCCGATGCGAGGCCGAACGGTCCCGCTGGGTAGTCTGCCGCGACCTCCAAACTCTTCCCTGACGGAAGAGTTCAGAAGTCGAACTCTTCGTGGCGTAAGGATTATCGCTCGTCCGCTCGTCCGCTCGTCCGCTCGTCCGCTCGTCCGCTCGTCCGCTCGTCCGCTCGTCCGCTCGTCCGCTCGTCCGCTCGTCCGCTCGTCCGCTCGTCCGCTCGTCCGCTCGTCCGCTCGTCCGAGCGGGGTCGAGCGGGAATGAAGTGGACTTGAAATTCCTGTTACCGGTCTTGACCATGGATCATGTTCGCCCAATAGTGGTGTACTGACTGTCATAACGGGTCATTCGGCGATGACACTCCGGCAGGTCGCCGCTTGAACAACAGGAGGTCACGGCGGATGGATCCTCGGATGGAAAAACAGCTGGCAAGGGCCCGGCGGGTGGCGGTCGACATCGGCCTCGGTCCGGCGCTGAAGCTGGTGCGTGACAACGTCGTCCCTACCGCCCGCCGCAATCGCAGCGACGATCGGCATCTGGCGCTGCTGCTGTCCTTCGTTCTCCGGGAGGACTCGAACTGTATCGACGTGGGCGCGCACAAGTGGTGACGTTCTCCGGATCATCCTCCAGCACGCCCCGGGAGGCCGGCACGTCGCCTATGAGCCGTTGCCGCACATGGCCGCGGCGTTGACCACCGATTTCCCGGCGGTGGAGGTACGGCAGGCCGCGCTCGCCGACCAGCCGGGGGTGCTGCCCTTCACCTACGTCCGTAGCAGGCCCGCCTACAGCGGGCTGCGTGATCGGGTGCCCGACAGCGAGGACGTCGAACAGATCGAGGTCGCGGTCGAGACGCTGGACGACGCGATGCCGGCCGACTACCGGCCGGCCTTGATCAAGGTCGACGTCGAGGGGGCGGAGTACGGGGTGTTCAAGGGCGGCCAGAAGCTGATCGGCTTCAGCCGGCCGTATCTCGTCTTCGAGTTCGGTGCCGGTGCCCGGGACTACGGCACGACGGCCGACGAGATGTACACGCTCGTCGACAGTGATCTCGGGCTGCGCATCTTCGATCTGGACGGCGACGGTCCTTACACGTTGCCCATGTTCCGGGCGGCCTTCGCGTCGGGGGCGCACTTCAACTTCGTTGCCCATCCCTGAGGTGCGTCGCGGAAACGTCCGCGACGGCGGTCGTCAGCCTGACTTTCCGATCATCGGCTCGTAGTGGTCCGGGCGAGGCTCGCCCTTCGTGATCGCCCCAGCCGGGATCCGTCCGAGCGGGGCGGATCCCGCACAATGAGTGGACAAATGATCAGATAAGAGTACCCATCAGGCTTCAAACGCTCCTGTACGAAGAGCAACCATTCGATACGGTTTCAGCAGGTCGCGGCGTTCGACTCGTCGTTCGACCCGCCGAAGCCAGGCGGGTGGGATCAGTGTTGCTGTGGGTGCCGTGAGCGGCAACGGAATGCCGCAAGGCACCACAGGCGTACGCGGCCGGTACGCGTGCCACCCGCATGTTCACACTGAGAGGCTGCTCATGGCCCGGTCCTTCCGGGGCGGCTGTTCACCGCCAGCCGGTCCTGCATGGTCGACAGGTCCGATTCCCTCGGTCAACCCGACAACGAACGCCCATCGACGGCATCACGCCCAGCCGGGCGACGCACCGGTCCGGACCTCCCGGCGGACCCCGGCACCGCTGCCACGCCCGCTGTCCCGCACGGATCCCGCGTCGCGAACCGAGGGGTGATGCCGGCTCCATCGTGGCGGCGCGCCTGGCGTAGCCACGTCTGGCTCGTCTATCTCTGTCTCGGTCTGATCGCCATCCTCGTCTACGGCCAGCTTCCCACGACCGGCGGCCCACGCGTCGTCCGGCTGGTCATCTACCTCTGCCTCAGCACCTCGGCCGCGGGGGCCGTGTTCCTCGGCCTGCAACGCCAGGAGCTGACCGACCGACGTCCCTGGTTGCTGATCGGAATCAGCCAGGTGATGTACGCCATAGGCGATGGCGCCTTCTACATCTTTCACTATGTGCTTGACATCACAGACTATCCGGCTTTGCCGGATGCGTTGTATCTGGGCCACTACCCGCTGCTCGTCGTCGGTCTCGTTCTGCTGACCCGGCGACGGACCCAGGAACGGGACATCGCCGGCCTGCTCGACGGGTCGATGTTCCTGCTCGCGGCGGTTCTGTTGTCCTGGCTCTACCTGATCGCGCCGCAGGTGCGTGCGGGCCAGGAGCTGTTCGTCGGCGTCACCTCGGTGGCCTATCCGGCGATGGATCTGGCGTTGCTGGGGGTGGCCATCCGTCTCGTGGTGGGGCACGGGAGCCGCCCACCCGCCTTCTTCCTGCTGGCGGGCAACCTGCTCGCCATCCTGACCGCCGACACCATCTACGTCGCGCAGCAGACGAACGGGGCCTTCGAGGTCGGCAACTACCTCGACGCGATCTGGTTGACGGGCAACCTCGCCCTCGGCGCCGCCGCGCTGCATCCGACCATGGTCGACCTCACGCGGCCGGCGCCCCCGCGTGCGCAGGCGCGCAGCGGCTGGCGCCTGGTGGCATTGTCGAGCGCCGGGCTGGTGGCTCCCACCGTGCTGGCCGTGCAGGTGATCCGTGGTGATCTACGGGATCTGCTGGTCGTCGTGGTCGTAAGTGCGATCATGATGATTCTGATCATCGTTCGGATGGCGGGCCTGGAGGCCGACCAGCGGCGTCTGGCGATCACGGACGGGCTGACCGGCCTGCGTACCCGCCGCTATCTGGAGGCCGAGATGCGGTTGGCGGCCGGTCGGGTACGACGCACCGGATCCGGAATGGGGCTGATCCTCGTCGACGTCGACCACTTCAAGTCGGTGAACGACCGATTCGGCCATCCGGCTGGTGATCAGGTGTTGACGGAGGTGGCTCGGCGACTGCTGGTCGTGACCCGTCCCGGTGACGTCGTCGCCCGTTACGGGGGTGAGGAGTTCGCGCTGCTCACGCTGAATGTCCGGGGAGGCGCCCTCGCCGATATCGCCGAACGTCTGCGCCGCGGCGTCGGACGGGAACCCGTCCGGATCGTCGTGCCCGCGCCGCGAGTTCTGGACCCGCCGGCCCGAACGGGGGAGTCCGGGGCGGCGGGGTCTACCGAGCCGACGAGGGTGCGCGGCCAGGCCCGGTCGGGTGCCGGTGTCCGGGGAGACAGCGGCGAGGAGTCTCTGCTGATCGCGGTGACGGTCTCGGTCGGAGCGGCGGCCCTCCCCGATCACGCGGACGACACCTTCGCGCTCGTCGCAGCCGCGGATCGCGCGCTGTACGCCGCGAAGGCCGCGGGACGGGACCGGGTCGCGATCGGTTCCGCCGGACCGGGCTACGACGTTGGTGATTATGAAGTCGGTGAAACGGCTGGTTTGAGTAGGCAGCCCCCGGCCCCGGATGCCGGATCCGCCGCGGTGCCCTGGCGTACGCGATGGTGAGCGCGGCCACGGCGGCGGGCAGGCCGGCGAGCGCCGCCTGATCGTCCGTCTTCGGGAGGGTCCGGTCGCGCGCCGGTCTTCCTTCCGTGGCCATAACCGAAAGAGAGTAGGACGCCGTGAGCGATTCCGCCCATCCGGTGGCATCGGCGGGCCGTGCGGGGGTAGTTCTTTCGGATCGGTCCCGGAGCAACCGCTCCAGGTGCTTGGTCGGGTACCCTCCGTGGCGCGGCGGGGTCATGTGTCGTGCTGGTGCGGCGCCGAGTGTTCGCTCCTTGTCCCGGAAGCGGTGGTTGTTCCCCTCGAGAAAGATGGGGAGTGACGGACACGGTCGTAAGACCGATACTTTGACGCTCCAGTACCTGCATGTGGCGGACCGGTCGTTCCCGGGTGGTCGAGAGGCGGAAGTGGTGAACCGGAACACGCGGGGAGGTACCGGCGACGACTCGGGCGGATGAGGCGTTGTGAACGGAGGTACCCAATCGTGCGGTCCGGGGTGGCTGGGGGATTCCCTACCCAGCCCGTCTGATACCGCCGGCAATGCCGCACCAGATCCCCATCTGGACGTCATCACCGGTACGGGCTGTCCGTACCCAAGAAAGGTCACGAGAGAGGGGCGTCCGTGCGAACGCTCGAACCCACCAGCCTCGACCTCGACTCGATCGAGGTCGACAAACTCGCCAAGGGCATCACTCTGAGTCTACTCATCCCGGCCCGTGGCCCGGAGGCGGCTCGAACTCTCGGCGACATCATCGCACTCAACCGGCAACGCTGGATGCAGGAGCGCAGAGTGCTGGACGAGATCGGCGTGGTTGTCGACCCGTCGTCGGACGGGGACGAACATGGCCTGATGCGCATCGCGACCGACGCGGGCGCCAGCTGGGTCGTGCGTGGAGAATCGGTCCTGCAGCGCCACGCGGGTCGAGAGGCCACCACGACCGGCGGCAAAGCGGGCGCGATGCGTAGTCTCGCCTACCTTGCATTCGGTAGTCGGCTCATCTTCCATGACGCCGATCTGGAAAGCTACGATCCATATACAGTGGGTGTCCTGGCTGCCGCCGTGACTGCCGATAACGCCCCGCTTTTCGTCAACGGAAGTTCGCGTAGAGTCACTGGCGACGGGCAGCCCGGGGGGCGAACCACCGAGATGCTGCGGTCGCTGTTGTCGAAACAGCTCGCCAGGTATGTGCCGTCCATCACTCGGACAATCCAGCCCCTGATCGGGGAGTTCGTCATCGACGCGGACGTCTTTGCGGCGCTGGCGTTCTCGCGGGGGTACGGCGTCGAGACGTCACTGAAGGTTCTGGCGCTCGATCTGCTCGACTACTCCGATAGTCTCCAGATCGAACTACCGATCAAGTATCAGGTCGGCCAGCATTACCACAGTCTGGTCAAACAGTTCCATGAGATTAGTTTCACAATCGATGTTCTGGAGGCGTACTTTCAGCGTCGGCGGGTCGACCCGCACGTCGCCATCTGGCAGATCGCCGACAACTACGACCTGCTTTTCCCGGGTCGTACGTATGCGTTGCACCGGCCGCCGGGCTACGACGACACCGACTTCGTCCCGCGGCTCGGCTTCTACCAGCCGTTGGCCACGGCACCGGCTTATCAGGCGCGCTTGCCGGAGATCAAGGGTACCCGTCGGGTCGCGCTCGACGCGCTGGGGCGGCGAATGCGGACCTCGGCCTGACCGTCCGGCGGCCGGTCGCCGGACAGTTGAACCGCTGCCGCCGACCGGCCGACCGTCGACCACCAGACCGTCTGGTCGACACCGGGTGGTTGGTCGGCACCGGGTGGTCACTCCGCGGCCGGCCGGCCGGCCGGCGGGACGGGCATCACCGTGGCGAGGTTGTACCCGCCTCGCCACACGCGGATGATCGCGTCCGCCATCTGCCGGTCGAACAGATCGTCGATGTCGTCGAGGGCGGAGGGGAGGTGCCCGAACATCTCCAAGGAGATGAAGCCGTGCAACTGGGTCCAGACGGCCAGGCACACGGCGAGTCCTGCGGCGTCGATCGCGACGTCGTGGTCGCGTCCCCAGGCTTGTAGGCTGGCGCGCATCGGCGGGGTGAGCTGGGCGTCCACCGTGGCGGCGTCGATCATGCCGGCCCTGGTCGGCTCGCTCATGCAGCGGAACAGCACCGCGACCGCGCGGTGCAGCTGTGTGATCATCCGGTCGTTGGTCGACGTGGCGCAGGGGATGCCGGGGCCGAAGATCAGTCCGTATTCCGTCGGATGGTCCAGGGCCCAGCGGCGGTGCGCGCGGGCGACCTGGAGCCAGCGTTGTAGGTGGTCGTGCGGATCGGCCGCGTCGAAGGCCGCCTCCAGGGCCTCCGCCAGTGAGGCGAACCCGTCCGCGACCAGTTCGGCCAGCAGGACCTCCCGGCTGTCCACGTAGCGGTACAGGGCCGATGGGGCCATGCCCATCACCCGGGCGATCCCCCGTAGGGAGAGCGCAGCCGGGCCGTGCTCGGCCAGCTGGGCGCGCGCGGTCTGTTTGATCTCGTCGAGAGTGGCCTGCCGCAGTCGTTCGCGACGGGGAACCGGACTGCTCACCACGGTCATGGTGGGTCTCGACGAGAACGCTGTCAACTTTGCGAACGGATGCGTCTTGACACGAGCAGCGATCGCGAACACTGTTCTCTTCAGCATCGCCTGCTCTTCGGAGGGTTCCGTGTTTACTCCGCTCGTGGCGCTCGTGACGCGCCGCCCGCGTCTGGTCCTCGTCCTCACGCTTCTCACGCTTCTCGTGCTGCTCGGCGCCGGTGGGCTCGCGGGCGGTGCCTTCGGCAAACTCCAGACGGGGGGGTTCGACGATCCGGCGTCGGACTCCTCCCGGGCCGAGGACGTCCTGGACGCTCGCTTCCACGGCCGCCCGAACTTCCTCCTGTTGGTGACCGCCCGGGCGGGCGATGTGGATGACGCGGCGGTCGTCGCCGCGGGAAAGACGGTTGCCGCCGATCTCGCCGCCCAGGCCGGGGCGAGGGACGTCGTGTCCTACTGGACGGGGGGCGGTCCGGCGCTGCGCTCGAGGGACGGCCGGCAGGCGCTTGTCGTCGCCAGTATCCAGGACGATGACCAGGCCGCCGACATCGTTGATCATTACGAGTCGTGGGGGGGCGCGCCGGGGGCGGTGACGGTCCGGCCGGGTGGGGCCGCGACGGTCGGGGAGGACATCAGCGGACACGTCTCGGCCGACCTCGCCGCCGCCGAGTCGTTCGCCATTCCCATCACGTTGGCGTTGCTGGTCATCGCGTTCGCGGGCGTGGTTGCCGCCCTGCTGCCGCTGGGTATCGGGCTGCTCGGCATGCTGGGTGGCTTCGCCGCGCTTTCGGTGATCGGTGATCTCACCGATGTGTCGATCTTCGCGGTGAACCTGGCGACGGCCCTCGGCCTGGGGCTGGGCATCGACTACTCGTTGCTGATGGTCAGCCGGTTCCGGGAGGAACTGGCGGTGGGCCGGGACCGCGCCACCGCGGTGGAGAGGACGGTCCGCTCGGCCGGCCGGACGATCTTGTTCAGCGGGGCGACGGTGATCGTGGCATTGGCCGTGATGCTCGTCTTCCCGCCGTTCTTCCTGAAGTCGATGAGCTACGCCGGGATCTCGGTGACCCTCGTCGCGATGCTGGCCGCCGTCGTGGCCCTGCCGGCGCTGCTGATGGTTCTCGGCGAGCGGGTCAACGCTTGGGGGATCGGCGGCCTGCTCGGGCTCGTGCGCCGCCGCCGCGCCGGTCGTGCCCGGCGCGGCGCGGCGATCGGGCC
>NZ_CDWTNB010000129.1:0-11576 GCF_977947065.1 Frankia sp. CgJB1 | reverse complement strand
ACGCAGCGCCTGACCGGGCGCGGTCCGGCGGTCGGCCGCTCCGGCCGGCTGGCCGGCCACACGTCGACTGGCCACAGGCCGACCTGTCGACGAGCGTGCCGGCGGCCGCCTTCCGGCCGAACATGCCGCGGCCGGAAGGCGGCTGCGGGCCGGGACCACCTGCCCGGCCCCCCCCGATCTCCCCGATCCCCGCGGACCGGGAGCGACGGCGGCTCGCCGCGGGCCGGGCACCACCACCCGGCCGGTAGGGACGGCGGCCCGGAAGCTCGGCGAGAGTCCCAGGTTCGGCGACACGCCGAAGGGCAATGCCGCGCCGACCGTTGCGCCGATACCGGTTGTTTCGATGCCAGCCGAGCCTGTGATGCCGACGGTGGCCGTGGTGCCGCTGGCGGCGTGCAGGTCAGCGGAGAGGACGCGGGCCGTGATCAGTGGTGTCGCCTGCCCGTGGACGGCGGACAGCGACCCGGGCGATGCCACGGGGGTGACCTCGGGTTCGAGCCGGGCGAGCTCCAGACGCACCTCGTCCAGCAGATCGGACAGCCGGATGTGCAGCGCCCGGCAGACCGCGGCGAGGATCTCCGAAGACGCCTCCTTCAGGCCGCGTTCGATCTCCGAGAGGTAGGGCATCGACACCCGCGCCGCGTCCGCCACGTCCCGCAGGGTGCGGCTCTGAGCGAGGCGACGCCGGCGCAGCAACGGCATCTCGGCATCATCCGTCATCGCCATCAGGAACCTCCGGGGGGACTGGTGCCTTGAGGGGTCAGGGGAATCGGAGGGGCGCTCGCGTCCTGATAGCTACACGCGTCCCGGATACTGATCACGTGGGTGGGAAGGCGGCCGCTGCCGCAGCCACCCCCCGGGTAAGTCGATGGAAAACTCAGGCACCGAGCGTATCCGCTGCGCCCTCGCCGGAACCGCAAGTACCGCACCCGGCATTCCGCCCGCACCTTCGCCGCGAAGTTGCCGGCGGCGGACGAACCGTGCGGCGCCGATGCATACGGCGACAACGTGTGAGGCGACGGACGCCGGAAGTGGCACGAAGATGCACCGAAGATCGGTATTTCCACATAATCCGCGCACTTAGCGTTGTTTCCGTCGTGATTCATCCTGGCCGTCCGGTCTCCGGAACGGTCGTCGCGGTGGCCCGCTTAGCCGGGGCCGCCAGGGACAGGAGATCCGTGGAGGCTCCCACACACATGCCCCGTGCCGTTGCCACTCCGATGGCCGTACCCATGTCCCTGTCCTCGGCCGCGCCGGTGCCGATGGCGGTCCTCGGCACCCGTCCCCACGCCCACCTCGAGCCGCCCGGCGCATCCCCGCGAGCGACGGCGTCCGGGTCGTTTCCCCCTGCTCCGGCCGTCGACATGACCGGAGACGACCGCGTAGCCCTGTGGCAGCAGCGCCTGCTCGAGGCGGAGTCGGGGATGACGACGTTCCTGCTGGAACACCACGCCGATCTGCGTCTACTCGACTGGCTGCATACCCAAGCCAAGATCTTCGCCGACTTCCCGACGCCTGACGATCGTGATCCGACGGCCTGGCAGCGGGTGTTCTTCCGCGCGCAGGCACTGATCGAACGGTTCATCGTGTCGCGCTGGGGCGAGGCGGAGCTCGTCGACTGGGCGAGGGCCAACGCCTCGGTCTTTGGCAAGGTGGAGCCCGAGCCGACCGGCCGGCCCGCCGACGTCGTCCACCGGCTCGCGCGCCAGGCGGATCTCTACTCCTCCCGTTACGCGGTCGACACCGACGAGCCCACGCGGGCGACCATGATCATATCGCACTGTGGCATCTGGAACTACCGGGAGCAGGCCCGCGCCCGGGGCATGCCCCTCACCCTGGCCTCCCCCTGTTCGTTCTGCACCACTGCCCTCTCGGCGAACATCCGGGCCAAGGGATACGAACCGGCCTTCCGCCTGCTGCATGACGACCCCTCGGTCCCGTCAGCCGGCGTGGCCGTGCCCGCTCCGGCCGGCCAGCCGGCCGTCGTGGCCGGGTCGGTCGCCGGACCGGGGCAGGTCGACCGTGGCTGCGTCTGGACCGCCACTGATGTCACTGATGTCACTGATATTGTCCACAGAACGGAGATCAGGCCATGACCCTCGTGACCGACAGCGGTCGTCCCGGCGCCGTCGACGATCCCGGCCGACCCGCCGGTGACCACCCCGCCGGTGCGACGGCCGAGCCCCCGGTCGACCCGCCGCTGGGAATCCCGCCGCCTGCCGCGCAGGGGCTGATGACCGGGGAGCGGTACCGGGCGAGCCTCAACGACGGCCGCGAGGTGTGGCTCGACGGGGAGAAGGTCGCGAACGTGGCGGCGCACCCGGCCTTCCGGGGCGCCGTCGACGAGCTGGCCCGGCTGTTCGACCTGCAGCACGAGCCGGATCTGCGCGACGTGCTCACCGTCCACGAACCCGAGGCGGGGACCCGCGTCGGCTGGTCCTACCAGCTGCCGCGCACGCTGGACGATCTGCGGGCCCGGCGGCGCAGCACGGCCGTGTGGATGCGCGAGTCCTGGGGTCAGCACGGCCGGTCGCCGTCGTTCATGGCGAACGTGGCGGTGGGCCTGCTCGACTTCCGGGACCATCTGGAGCGCAACCAGGCCGGCTTCGGTGCCAACGCGGTGGCCTTCTACCGGCACTGTGCGGCCAATGACCTGGTCCTCGGCCACGCTCTGGGTGACCCGCAGATCGACCGGACCACCAGCCCCGTGGACGATCCCGATCTCGCGCTGCGCATCATCGCCGAGCGGGACGACGGCGTCGTCGTCCGGGGCGCCAAGCAGCTCACGACGCTGGCCCCACTGGCCCACGAGGTGCTCGTGTACCTCTCGGCGAGCTTCGCGCAGCGCGAGGCCGAGCAGTTCGTGATCTGGTTCGGCCTGCCGCTGGCCACCCCAGGTGTGAAGATTCTCTGTCGGGAGCCGCTGGGGGCCCGGCCGTACGGGCACGCCCACACGCTCGCGTCCCGGTTCGACGAGCAGGACGCCATGCTGTTCTTCGACGACGTGCTGGTTCCGTGGGACCGGGTGTTCCTGCTGCGCGACGGCAACCTCGCCCGGGTCGGACTCGGGCGGATCAACGCCTGGAGCGCGGCCGCCGGCCACATCCGCTACCAGGAACGGCTGCGGACCCTGCTCGCCGTCGGCACGCTGCTCGCTGACGCGATCGGAGCCTCGGGGCTGCGTCACGTCCAGGAGGACCTCGGGGAGTTGGCGAGCTACGTTGACCTCGTCGGGTACTTCCTCGACGCGGGGGAGGCCCGGGTCGAGACGACGGACGGCGGCCTGCTCGCGCCGGGTAACACCGACGCGAGCCGCGTGTGGTCGGCGCAGGTCGCCGGCCGGGCAGTGGAGATCGTGCGGCGGATCGGCCCGTCGGGTGTCCTCATGCAGCCCAGCGAGCGTGACCTCGCCGCCGCTGACCTGCGGCCCTACCTCGACCGGTACATGCGGGGCGCGAACCTCCCGGTCGAGGAGAAGTCGCGGCTGTTCCGGCTGGCCTGGGAGCTCACGGCGGACAGTTTCGGGCAGCGTCAGGATCTCTACGAGTTCGTCCACCGCGGGGACATCACCCGCAACCGGATCAACCTGCTCCGCCGGGACGACCTGGGACCTGTCACCGACCAGATCCGGGAGCTGATCACCCGTCCGCTCTGAGGCCTGACGACTGGGGCTGTCGGGCCGGACGGAGGGGCCCGGGGACGGCGTGCGCGGAGGGTGTTAGCGATACCACCGCCTCTATCCGAAGGTGCCTACGGTCGGGTCAGCCCCCTGCACGCGGGACGGCGGGGTGATACCGCCGTCCCGCGTTCGCTCCTCGTGGTAAGGACCCGGAGTCATGACGATCGGAGCCGCCCCGCCCCCTCCCGTCCGCGCCGAGGTCTCCGCGTACTCCGCGTACTCCGGGGGTCCGCCGCGGGTCAGGGTTCCGGTCTGTCCCGGGGTTCCCGTTCGCGCCGAGGCGTCCGCGCAGCCCGAGTGTCCCGCGTACGCCAAGGATCTCACGCCCACAGAGATCGACGGCGGTGTGTCGGTGTTCCTGCTGCACGCCCATTCGGTGACCGGGGCTGGGCTGCACCTGCTGCTCTCGACGATCTGCCGGCTCGACGTCGTCGGCCGCAGCCACCGGCTGGATGCCGCGCTGCCGCAGATCCGCCGCTCGCGTCCCCGGGTGCTGCTGCTCGGGCTCGCGGGGGACCTCGCGACCGACCTCGCGGCGGTGCGCCGGCTGCGCGCGGAGGCCGACCGGATCCCCATCACGCGCGTTCTGCTGTTGCGGCCGCTGGCCACCTGCGCCGAACTGACCCAGATCCTCACCACCGGGGCGTCGGGGGCGGTGCTGCCGGACACTCCGCCTGCCGACCTCGCCCACGCGGTCACCATCGCCGCGCTCGGCGGCGTGGTCTTCCTGCCCGCGCCGCCGCCGACGGGGGTGCCGGGGCCGCCGGTCCAGGCCGAACTGCCACCGCAGGCCCTCGGGCTGACCTCCCGGGAACGCGCGGTGCTCGGCCAGCTCGCCCGCGGCCTGTCGAACGCGGAGATC
Organism: Frankia sp. CgJB1; assembly: GCF_977947065.1. Lineage (NCBI taxonomy): Bacteria > Bacillati > Actinomycetota > Actinomycetes > Frankiales > Frankiaceae > Frankia > Frankia sp. CgJB1. The sequence goes on along the minus strand of NZ_CDWTNB010000129.1, from coordinate 7,035 downwards.
GCTTGCGAGCTCGCCCTGGCCGAGGCAACGGTCAAGCGGTACCTCACCGGTGCGATGCGCAAGATCGGCCAGCCGGACCGGCTGCGCGCCGGCCTCTACGCCTATCGGCACGGACTGCTGGACGGTCCGCATGCGGGCTGGACGGGCCGTGGGCGCGGATCCGGCCGCGGATCGGCGCTGGACCGAGCGCCGGACCGGGTAATCGAATGATCGGGGTGGCCGCGGGCGCCATGGAGGGATGAACACGTTCCGCGAGTCGGTGTTTTCGATGATCCGGATTCCAGTCGATCATCACAGGTCTATTACTTGCGGTTATCGATAGGTTGCTTCGGGTATCGAAATTTGTGCCGACGTTGTTTGATCATGTAAATGACACGATCTCTCCGGGTAAGCGCCGGACATGGCCGCCGGGCGATGCCACCATGGGACTGTGTCTTCTTGCGTTGGACGGTCCGCTCGGCCGTTTCGGCCTGCGCTGATCCGGCGGCGGTGGCTGGATTTCAGCCATCACATGGGTGACTGCTGTTAGGCGTTGTTGGCGACTGAGGATAATAGCAGTCCTGCTGACCGCGTGTCCCTATGTCGATGCTGTCCCGCCCGCCGGATGTGCCGGATCGGCGGTGTCGACAAGGCCGCCCGATCCGACTGGAACCGATGAGCGACGACGCCCGCCAGCGTGAGCTTGGATTCTTTCTTCGTGCCCACCGTGAGCGCCTGCGACCCGAGGATGTCGGGTTGCCCGCCACACCTCGCCGCCGCACCCCGGGGCTGCGCCGGGAGGAGGTCGCCGCCCTCTCCGGCCTCGGCCTCGCCTAACACCTGGCTGGAACAAGGCCGGGTCGCCGCGTCCCGGCAGGTCCTCGAGGCCGTCGCTCGGGCCCTGCGGCTCGACGACGACGGTCGTCGCCACGCCCTGGCGCTCGCCGGCCTGCACACGCCGCCGGCGGACCGCCACCACACCCTCGTCAAGGCGCTGCGTTCGGTGCTGGACAACTGGCCGAACTGTCCGGCGTTGCTACTCGACCGGCGCTTCGACGTCACCGCCTGGAACGACGCCTACACCGTCCTGTGGGGGGATCCCGCCGACGTGCCCGAGTCCCAGCGCAACCTGCTGTGGATGCTGGTGGCGCAGCCCCGGACCCGGGACGGGATGGGCGGGTCCGAGGACGTGGCCAAGGACCTGCTCGCCCAGTTCCGCGCCCAGCTCGGTCATCATCCCGACGACCAGCGCGGCCGTGCCGTGCTGGAGCTGCTCGAACAGGCGCGCCCCGAGCTGCGTGCCTGGTGGCAATGCCGGTCCGTGCGCGTGTTCACGGGCCGCACGGTCAGCGCGGCCACGCCGCTCGGTGACATCTCGCTGATGCTGTCGGTGCTGCGACCGGGTGACGACCCGGAGTCCACCATCTGGCTCCAGACGCCCGCGACGCCCGCGGACCGGGAGCTGCTCGCCCAGCTGGCGGCCGAGACGCCGGGCGAGACGCCGGGCGAGACGCGGCGCCCGGGCCCCGCCGCGCGGCAGCGGCTCTCGGCCTGACCGCGACCGGCGGCCCGGCCTGCGGCGAGTTGCTGGGATGGGGTAGTGAGTTTGCTGGGATGGGGTAGTGAGTTTGCTGGAATGGGTAGTGAGTTTGCTGGGATGGGTGAGGTGCATCGCGCCGAGCCCGGTGTTCTATGTCGAAGTCGTCGGGATTGACGGGGCCCGGACGCGACTGTCGCTTGCGTCTCCCGGTCTGGTCGGCGGCTGGCCCAGCGGTTGATCCTCGCCCGGCGGGAAGGCCGGTGGCGGCCGGAATCCGGCGTTGTCTCGGGTCCGACAGTTCACCGCGCGGCGGCGGGTTCAGGATGGTAGATGACGGACCCGGTGTGATAGATGTAACGGCGAACGGTTTCGCCGTATCACCGTCGAGCCGTCGCCCGGATCGGTCACCCGGCTTGGCGGCGACGTTCGGGGGAGGCGACGTTTGGGACGCGATGACATTTGGGACGCGGCGACGTTTGGGACGAAACAGGCACGGCGCGCCGTCGGGTTCGACGGAAATACCGGTGAACGCCGGCGATCGACGATGGTGGATTCCCGCATGGTATGACGCGGGAATCCACGGGTGACCGGCGTTTCCTCGGGGCGTCGGCCATCCTGGCGGGTGCGGGAGAACAGGAGATCTGGATGATCGACCAATTGTGGCTGTACCCGCCGCTTACCTACGGGCGGTTGGGCCCGTCGCCTACCCCCTGTGACAACTACGTCTGGGGCCCCGACGGCCTGTCGCCGCGGGGCACCGGGCGCACGATCGTCCAGCCGGCCGAGACCCTCGATGTCGCCGAGGACGGGACGGTCACCACCCGGCTGCCGGCGACGGTGACGTTCAAGGACGCCGCGGGATTCCGCCCGGTGTGCCCGTTCTTCGAGCTGCACGGCGCGTGGACGACCGACGGGGTGACGCACGAGGGGCCGATCACCCCCGATGTCCTGGCGGCCTTCGGTCTCAAGTCTCTCCCAGGTGCGGTGGGAGGTGGAGGTCGCCAACCTCAAGCCGCATCACTACACGCAGGTCGACGACGACCGGATCGCCGCGAAGGTGAGCATCGCCGGCGACGACACCGGGCGGCGCCCGCTCGACGGGCGCTCCCCCGAGGGCGCCGCGACGCCGCTGGTGCCCGTCGGCAGCCGCGTCCCGCTGGGCAGCGTGCAGCTGACCCGGCCGAACACCGAGCTGCCGGAGCTGCGGCTGCGGTTCACCCCGGCCGTCGGCGCGGTGTACGGCCCGACGGACCTCCCGGCGCAGACGAGCGTCTACGTCCTGCCCGCGGACCGGCTCATCCTCAACCCGCAGTCGATGTGGAGCGGCTTCGCGCTGACCGGCGACGACCCGCGCACCAACCCGGGCGGCCTGTTCGCGGGCGCCGAGAACAGCGCCAGCCTCGGGCTCGTCGACGACGTCTGCGACGGCACGGTGCGGGTCGTCCTGCCGGGGGGACTCACCGCGACGGCCCGGATCGTCGTCGGGCCGCCGGACTTCGCACCCGACCGGCGGCCGTTCACCTCGGCCGCGGACGGCCTGACCGACCGGGTCCGGCGCGCCGACGTCCGCGAGCCCGCCTACGTGGCGGACGCGGCCCGCACCACGCTGGAGGTCCGCGACCTGTTCGAGCAGATCTTCGAGACGGTCGGCGCGGTCAACATCGACGCCCAGAACGACCGGGCCCGGTTCGAGAACGCCGCGATCGCGCGGAGCCGGCGGGAGCCGGTCGAGTCGGTCCGGGACCTGGCGTTCCCGGCGGCCGAGCCGGTGACCGGCCACCCGCTTCCGCTGACCGAGGCGGGGCCGGGCGCGCCACCGCCGGTTCCTGGCGCTGGAGGTGCTCGAGGACCTGTTGCGGGAGCGGCCCGAGCTGCTCCCCGCGGTCGTGCGCGAGCCGGCGACCAGGGAGCGTTACTACGACCGTCGCATGCCGGCGCTGATGCGCGGCTCCGACCGCCATCCGATGCACATCACCCGGCGGCAGTACGATCTTCTTCTCGCCTGGAGCGCCGCGCTGCGGCGGGACATCGAGTCCGGCACGTGACGGTCCTGCTGCAGATCGGTCGCCGCCCGCCGGGCTGGGAACCGCGGCCGGCGGAAGGAGAGCGGGCCGCCGTCTCGGGCGGCGTGCCGGATCCCGCCGCCGAGGTCCGCCTGTTCCGCAGCACACGGGGTGCGCACCTGTTCGTGACGGACGGCAGTCGGGTCTACGACCTGCCCGAGGACGTCGCGCGGCGAGTGGAGACCTGGCTGGGCTCGGGCGGGGCGATCGAGCTCGATCCCGGACTGCGCGCCGACCTGGGGCTGGAGCCGTCCACGCCCCGGCGTATCGACGGGCGTCCGATCGACCCGCTACCGCTGTCCGCCCTGTCGCTGAACGTCATGCAGGCGTGCAACATGTCGTGCGCCTACTGCTACGCCGACGAGGGGCGGTTCGGCGGTGCGGCCCGGGCGATGCCGCGCGGGGTCGCCTTCGCGGCGGTCGACCGCCTCCTCGCCGAGTCGCGGCCGGGCGCCGACGTCGTCGTGGGGTTCATGGGCGGCGAGCCGCTGCTCGCCGCGGACCTCGTCCATGAGGTCACCGTCTACGCGGCGCGGGCGGCCGCGGCCGCCGGGCGGCGGGTGCGGTTCTCCCTGACCACGAACCTGACCGTGCTGCGTCCCGAGGACGCCCGCCTCTTCGCCGAGTATCCCTTCGCCGTCTCGGTGAGCATCGACGGCGACCGGGACCGCAACGACGCGCTGCGGCGGCTGCCTGGCAGGGCTGGCGGGGCCGGCGGGGCCAGTGCCTACGACCGGGTGCGGGCCGGGCTCGACCTGCTGGCCCGCCACGGGCGCCCGCGCCACCTCGCCGCCCGGATCACCGTCACCCCGGCGAGCGGCCGGCTGCGCGACGTCCTCGACCATGTGATCGGCCTCGGGTTCGACGAGGTCGGGTTCGCCGCGGTCGTCGCGTCGCCGGACCCGGCGCTCGAGTTCACCCGCCCGGCCTTCGACGAGTTCCTGCGGCAGATGGTCGAGTGCGGCGAGGTGGCGCTGCGCGAGCTGGCCGCCGGTCGCCGGTACCCGTTCGGCAACTTCGAGACCGCCATGCAGCAGATTCACCGCGGCAGCCATTGCCCCTACCCGTGCGGGGCGGGCGCGGGGTACCTTAGCGCCGCCGCGAACGGCGACCTGTTCGCCTGCCACCGGCTCGTCGACGACCCCGACTTCGCCATGGGGTCGGTGGCGGCCGGCCCGGACGACGCGGCCCGGGCGGGTCACCTCGCCCGTAGCCACGTCGACCGGATGAGCCCGTGCCGCTCGTGCTGGGCCCGGTATCTGTGCGGGGGCGGCTGCTATCACGAGGTCACCCGGCGCGGGCGGCCCGGCTGCGACTACATCCGTGGCTGGCTCGCCTTCTGCCTGCGGGCGTACGTCGAGCTGTCCGCGGCGCGTCCCGATTTTTTCGACGGGCGACCGCCGGCGTCGGCGATGTACGGCGGCAGCGGCAGTGACCCGACCACCGTCGCCCGGTGATGGTGCGCCGCCCGGTGATGAGGCGTTGCTCGATGAACTCGATGAGGATGCGTCGCCCGGCGAGGTGCGTCGCTCGAGGAAGGGGCTGAAACATGGCGGATCCCGTGCCCGCGCCCGTGCCCGGGCCACCGGCCGGGAAGATCTTCCCCCGTAACCTGACAGCGCGGGCGGACCACGTTGTGCGCGGCAACCCGGCCGGCACCCGTCCCGAGAGCGGCGTCGACAACTGCTATCCGGGGCTGGAGTTCGACCAGCGTAACCTCGACAAGGCGTTCTTCCCCGGGCTGACCTTCGAGTTCCACCGTCCGGACGGCGCCGTGCTGCGCCACGTCGCCGCCACCGGTGTCGCCGCCGAGCGCGGCCTGACCGACGCGGATCTGCCCCTGCACCTGTGGGCGGTGTGCGGGCGCACGACCGTCGACCAGGCCGAATCGGAGATACCGACGTTCACCTGCACGGACCTCGGCGGCTTGGACGTCTGGCGGCTGGTGCACGACCTGATGCCGGGTCGGATCGCGATCCTGCTCGGCCCGCCGCCGGGGATCTCCTCGCCCGGCGCCGACGTCGTGAACGGCACGCTCAACGGATTCCGTCGCGGTGACCGCAGCGTCGTGCAGCGGGATCCGGACGGCACGGTGCTGGCGGTCCTGGTCGCCGACCGGGCCCGTTACCTCGACCCCGACGGTGTCATCGACCCCGACGTCTACCTGCCCGGGGAGCTGACCCGCAGCCTGTGCGCGCCGTGGCAGTATGACTTCCGGGACTGCGGCTGCTTCTACTGGGCGGCGTCCAAGCCCGACGTCGTCACCAGCGCGGACGGGCAGGTCCCCTACGTCAACTTCCAGCGGCGCGATCGCACCAGCGTTCCGCCGCCCGCCGACCTGGCGACCGAGGTCGGCCGCCGGGAGCTGGAACTGGACTACCCCGAGATGCTCCATGCCTGGAACGATCTGGCCGTCGTGCTGGACGGCCGGGAGACCGGCGGGGGCGCGCCGCCGCCCCCGGAGCCGGCTACCGACGAGCTGACCCGGGACGAGGTGCTCGCCGAGCTGAACTACCTGGCCACCGTCGAACATGCCCTGTCAGTGGAGTACCTGTTCGCCCACTACTCGCTCGACGCGCCCCGGCTACTGCCCGACGACGCCGACGAGCACACCCGCCGCGTGCATGCCGCGGCCACCGAGGTGTTCTCCATCGCGGTCGACGAGATGCGGCACCTGCGCTGGGTCAACGAGGCGCTCACCCTGCTCGGCCTGCCCCCGAACGTCGGCCGGGCTGAGCGCATCCACCGCCAGCTCGACCGGCCGTTCCAGCTCCAGCCGTTGACCCCGGCACAGCTGGACTGGTTCATCGAGGTCGAACGGCCGAGCCAGGGAACGGCGTCGGGCATCGACGGGATGTACGTGCGGCTGCTGCGCACGATCGATGGACGGCCCGACCTCTTCCCCGAGCGGGACCGGCTCGTCCACCTCGTCAAGCTCATCATCGACGAGGGGGGTGAGCACTTCCGCCGGTTCGGCACGGTCAAGAATCACCTCGCCGGGCTCGCGCCGGAGAGCTATCTGCGCACGATGCGGCCGGATCCGGTCGACGCGCTCACCGGCGGTCTGGCGGATCTCAGCGACCAGAACTACGCTCTGCTGCTCAGCGCCCTGCAGGCGGCCTTCGCCCTGGGGGACCGGGCCGGCGGGCAGCTGCTCGAGCAGGCCCGTCGGGCGATGTTCAGCCTGCACGAGACGAACCACCTGCTCGCCGCGCTTCGCCCTGCCCGGTCCGGTCACCCTGCCCATTCCGGTCGCCGACCACGCCGCCGGGCTCCGGCGGGCGCAGGAGACCGTTGCCGAGCTGGGCGGCTCGGCGGAGCGTCGACTCGTGCTCCAGCACGGGGCGGCGCACGAGGCCCTGCTCGCCGAGCTCCTAACCGCCGGCACCGCGCCGGCCTCCGCGCCGGCCTCCGCGCCGGCCTCCGCGCCGGCCTCCGCGCCGGCCTCCGCGC
>NZ_CDWTNB010000128.1:0-11725 GCF_977947065.1 Frankia sp. CgJB1 | reverse complement strand
TCCAGGACAGGCTCTCAGTGTCGCCGCGACGGGCGGCCGTGCTCCGCGGCCTTCCCGCCGCGGACCACTGCCTGTCGCCGCCCACCTGTCGGGTCGGCGCGACGCCGGCCGCCCGAACGTGGCGCGCCCGGGTGTGGCCCAGGAGTCAGACCCCGACCGGTGGGGCACTGGCCCCTTCGGCCCACCCCGCCTCAGCACCGACGGCCGGGGCCGGGGCAAACTGGGTCCGATACAGCTCGGCATAGAGCCCGCCGCGGGCCAGCAGCTCCTCATGGGTCCCGCTCTGCACGATCCGCCCGTCGTCGACCACCAGAATGCGGTCGGCGTCACGCACCGTGGACAGCCGGTGCGCGATGACCAGGGATGTCCGTCCCACCAGCGCCGCGGTCAGCGCCTGCTGCACGCCGGCCTCGGACTCGCTGTCGAGATGCGCGGTGGCCTCGTCCAGCACGACGATGCCCGGTTCGCGCAGCAGCAGCCGTTCGCGCAGCAGCAGCCGGGCGATGGCCAGCCGCTGCTTCTCCCCGCCGGACAGGCGGTAGCCCCGGTCACCGACGACCGTGTCCAGGCCGTCCGGCAGGGAGCGCACGAGCAGCCCGATCCGCGCCGCGCCCAGAGCGGTCCACATCTGCTCGTCCGAGGCGTCCGCCCGGGCGAAGGCCAGGTTCGCGCGGATGGTGTCGTGGAACAGATGCGCGTCCTGGGTGACCACACCGACGACGGACCGCAGGGACCGAAGGGTGAGATCGCGGACGTCGTGCCCGCCGATGCGTACCGACCCCGACCGCACGTCATACATGCGCGGAACGAGCTGGCTGATCGTCGTCTTGCCCGCTCCGGACGGGCCGACCAACGCGATCACCTGCCCCGGCTCGACCCGGAAGGTGACATCGTGCAACACCGGCGTGGGCACCCGCGGGTCGAGTACGGCGACCGACTCCAGCGACGCCAGGGAGACCTCGCCGGCGGCCGGATAACGGAAACCGACATGATCGAACTCGATGGTCGTCGCGCCGGCCGGCAGATCGACGGCGCCCGGCCGGTCGGCGATCGCTGGCTCCAGATCGAGCACCTCGAAGACCCGCTCGAAGGACACCAGCGCCGTCATGACGTCGACGTGCACGTTGGAGAGCTGGGTGAGCGGCCCGTACAGCCGTCCGAAGTAGGCCGTGAGCGCGACCAGGGTGCCGACCTCCAGGCTGCCCTGGGCAGCGAACCGACCGCCTATCCCGTAGACGATCGCGGTCGCGAGCGAGGCGACCAGGGTGAGCGAGACGAAGAATATGCGGCCGTACATAGCCTGGGTCACCCCGATGTCACGCACCCGCCCGGCCCGAACGCGGAAGTTCTCGTCCTCCCGTTCCGCCGAACCATACAGTTGCGCGAGCATCGCTCCGGACACGTTGAATCGTTCCGTCATCGTCGTGTTCATCTCGGCGTTCAACCCGTAGCTCTCCCGGGTCAGCCTGGCCAGGCGGGGCGCCAACAAGCGGGCCGGAATAATAAATACCGGCAGCAACACGAGCGACACGAGGGTGATTCGCCAGGACAGCACCAGCATCGCGGCGAGCACGAATCCGGCGGACAGGACATTCGACAGCACCGACGACAGCGTGTTGGTGAACGCCGACTGCGCGCCGAGCACGTCGTTGTTCAACCGGCTGATGAGCGCCCCGGTCTGGGTCCGGGTGAAGAAGGCGAGCGGCTGGCGCTGCACGTGCCGGAACACCTGGCTGCGCATCTCGTAGATCAGACCCTCGCCGATCCGGGCCGAGAACCAGCGCTGCGCGAGCGACAGACCAGCGTCCAGGAACGCCAGGCCCGCGACGACCGCGGCGAGCGCCTGCACGAGCCCCACCCGGTGGCGCACGATGCCGTCATCGATGATCGTTTTGAGGATCAGCGGAACAACCGCACCGACAGCCGAGCTGAGCACGATGAGCGCGAGAAAGTAGGCGAGCTGCCGCCGATGGGGACGGGCGAAGGCGACGATCCTGCGCAGGGTACCGGGCCGCAGCGAGGTCCGGGTGACCGAACGGTCCTGTTGGAAGGTACGCATCGTAGACCAACCATCCATTCCCGGTCGCATCAGCCCTCCTGGCGGCGGCGCTTACTGTGTTACGTAGTGCTTACTACGTAACGATGTAAGCAGGAATTGCGGACGGGCATTCCCGCGGCGGGTGCGGCTCGTCAGGCGTGCTGGCTGCAGCTTGGCACGGCACGGAGCGAAACGGATGCCGAAGCGGGAGACAGCCGGTACGGAGCCGGCGCAGGAGCCGGTCGGGGCTGCCGGTCACCCCGCCGCGGGGTCGTCACCGGCAGCGGAGCGGGCGGTGACGACGCGTTCCCAGGCCTCGTCCTCGGCCCGCTCGTCGAGACGGTCGGAGCGGGTAGCGGGACGGGAGCGCCGCACGCCGCGCATCAGCGCCTTCATCTCGGCCGCGATGTCGCGGGGAACCGCGAGGAGCGCCGCGACCAGCACGCCGACCTGCTCGTCCAGCAGCTCACGCGGCAGGACCCGCTGGGCCAGCCCGATCCTGGCCGCTTCGTCGGCGGCGAGCTCGCGGCCGGTCAGGCAGAGGTCCAGGGCATTCGCGTAGCCGAGGAGCTCGACCAGCCGACCCATGGCACCGGCCGCGGGCAGGAGGCCGTCACGCGCCCAGGTCAGCCGGAAGCGCGCATCCTCGGCGAGAACCTGCAGGTCGCAGGCGACCGTCACCGCGAGACCGAGGTCGCCGACCGTCGTGTCCACGACGGCCACACTGATCAGGTCGGACCGATCGGAGACCCGCCCCATCGCGTCGCGCCATGCGCGATATCCCGCGGCCGGGGACAACCGCCCCACGGCGTCCGCGGGCCCTTCCTCGCCCACTCGGGGTGCGGGGTCGGTAAGGTCAGCGGCCGGTGGGGGGCGATGACCCATCCGGACAACCAGGACCCGGACCTCACCGGTCAACCGCCGCAGTTCGCCGGCCAGCGCCGACGCGAGAGCCGGGAACGAGCCGGCCCCGCCGGTATCACCGGGATCCGTCATCCAGATCGTGACGAGAGGCCCGGCGACCCGCACGTGCAGTCCGGCCGCCGCCGCCGCTACAGCGGCGGCGGGGACCGCCATGATCAGGAGCTTTTCTTCTTGGTGCCCCGGGTCGCACCACCCCGGCCGCGCAGGGTCGTACCCGACTCCGAGAGGATCCGGTGGACGAACCCGTACGAACGACCAGAGGACTCGGCGAGCAGGCGGATGCTCTGCCCACCTTCGTACTTCTTCCGAAGTTCGGCGGCAAGCTTGTCCCGCTCGGCGCCGGTGATCCGGGTTCCTTTCCTGAGCTCGGCCAACGTGGCCCCCTCCGTGTTCGATGATCTGCGAACCGATCTTCACTCAGCTTGAGTAAACGCGCCACTCGAAGCAGATGTGATCCATCACACGCGGCGCCGGTGCATGACCGTGCCCTCGCGTTCCTTCCTCCACGCCGGCGGTCACCAGCGATGGCACGGGTCGCACCCACCCGCTGGCGCAGCAGGCGCGCCTGGCCGAGGGTGCTACCGAGATCAGTGTCCCCAATCCCCGGTACGCGGCCCGACAACAGCATCGGCGCGTCGCCACGAACATCGCCATCTTCGCGCTCAAGATCTTCTCTCGATGCAACGCTGCAGGTACGACCATCAGTCGATCACTGTACAGAGCGAGCCGACGGACCGCGAACGCGGCCGATCAATTCGACTGATTCCTCACATCCGACACCGGTTGTCCACCCCGTCGGGGCCGGCCCGCTCCCGTGCTGAGGCCCGGTCCGACGAGATCGCGGACGGCTCGTCGCACCCCTGCCGGCGCCCCCGCCAGCACCTCCGGCATCCGGCTCGGGGGAACTCCGGCGTTGGGAGCGGACCGGACTCGTTACCGTGCAGCGGTGGTCGGTGACGTGATGATCTCCGGGTCGGCACCGAAGGTGCCCAGCTACGCGGCCTGCCTCGGTACGGACCGGTGAGCGCGACGGACGGCGCCTCCGACCCGACCGCTGTCGCCGCCTCCAGCCGGTTGCCCGGACCGCGCGGCGGCCTGTCCCGGCCCTGGGCGGGGTCCGCCGGGCGCACCGAGGCCGGCGAGGCGGCGCTGTGGCTCATCCTGGTGGCCTGCGGTCTCATCGGCACGTTCCTCGTCTCCACCGGCGACCTGGATCTGGACATCGGTGACCCGCCGCTGCGCGGCGGGTGGGCTCCCCGTCTCGATTCCCTCGTCCTGGTCCCGCTCGTGATCGCCGTGGTCGTGGTCGCCCTCACCGCCTGGTGGGCCTCGACCACCCCCCCGGCGGCCACCCCGAACACCCCGGCCACCCCGAACACCCCGGCCACCCCGAACACCCCGGCCACCCCGGCCACGGCGACCACCCCGAACACCCCGGCCACGGCGACCGGCCCGGTGAACAGGCTGCCCTGGACCGCCCTGCTCGTCCTGGGCTACGTCGGATCGCTGGCGTGGAGCGGCACGCTCGCGCTGGTCGCACCCGGGGAGATCACGGCGGATCTTCGCATCCCGGCGGATCTCCTGGCGGCGGCGAAGGCCGTCGGTGACGATCCGCTCGGCTTCCTCGCCACCTACACCGCGACCACCGCGCACGCCGCGGCGGGGACCACGGCCGTCCTGCCGACGCATCCTCCGGGCCCCGTCCTGACCGTCTGGGTGCTCATCAGGGTGGGGATGCACGGTGCGGTCGCGATCGGGATACTGTTCACCGCCCTGGGCGCGCTGGTCGTCCCCGCCGTCTCGATCGCGGTGCGCTCGTTGTGCCATGAGACGGCCGCCCGACGCCTGGTCCCCGTCCTCGTCCTGGCCCCGTGGAGCGGATGGACGGCGGCATCCCCGGACGCCGTCACGGCTACCCTGGCCGCCCTGGCCGTCGCGGTGGGGGTGGTCGGATGCGAACCGGGTCGGCGCTCGATGTGGTGGGCGCTGGCAAGCGGGCTGCTGCTCGGCCTCGCGGGGCTGTTCGGCTACGCCCCGGTATGGCTTGGCGTGGCGGTCGCCGCGGCCTACTTCGTCCGCCGTCGCCCGATCCTCAATGTCATGACCGGTCTGGGTGCGCTCCTGCCGCTGTGGCTCTTCTACGCGTGGGGTTTCTCCTGGCCCGACGGGCTGGCCCTGGCGAGCGCGCCACGGCCGGGGCTCGCCGGCACGCTGGCCTGGATCGTCGTGGACCTGACCGTGGTCGTCCTCGTCTGCGGGCCGGTTCTCATCCGGGCGGCGCGCCGCCTGCGGCTGACCCCGGGCTGGCCGCTGCTGGTGGGGGCCGGCGCGACGATGCTGTTCGCGACGGTCCTCGGGCTGGCCGATGGCGACGTCGAAGATTCCTGGCTGCCGGTGTTCCCCTGGTTACTGGTGGCCGCGGTGGCGCCTCGTCCCCGACCGGAGCTGCCCGGAGACAAGCTACGAGCGGGAAACCTGCCGGTGGTACTGATGTCCCTCGGCGTTCTGAGCGCGCTCGCGCTGCGGCTCTGCCTCGCCGACGGCACCGGCTGACGGATCCCGTCGTCGGCCCGGCTCGTCGCGGAGGATGTCGGGCTCGAGGAAGATGCGCAGCGGAACCGCCACCGCGGCCCGCAGCGCCGCCTCCGCGCCGTTGATGGTGGCGGCCACCTCGGGCATCGCCAGTTCCGCCCCGATACCGATCTTGGCGGCGACGAGCAGCTCGTCCGGCCCGAGGTGCAGTGTGCGCAGGTGGATGGCCGTGGCGACGCCCGGGGCGGCGGCGAGCGTGCCGCGGATGGTGGCGACCATTCCCGGGGCGGCGGCCTCGCCCACCAGCATGCCGTACGCCTCGGTCGCCACGAGGACGGCCACGATCAGCAGGAGCACGCCGATGGCCAGCGTTCCCGCGCCGTCCCAGATCGGGTCGTCGAGTGCCAGGGTCAGCCCGACCCCGAGCAACGCGAAGATCAGCCCCAGCTCGGCTGCCAGGTCCTCCAGCAGGACGATGGGCAGTTCCGGGGTCCGCGCCTCCCGGATGAACCGCCACCAGGACTGGTCGCCCTTCGTCTTCTTCGACTCGCGGATGGCGGTCGCGAAGGAGTACGACTCCAGCAGCACCGCGGTCAGCAGGACGACGACCGCGACCAGCCCGCTCTCCAGCTCATGCGGATGGCGCAGCTTCTCGACGCCCTCATACACTGAGAACAGCCCACCGACGCTGAACAACACGATCCCGACCAGGAAGCCGGCGATGTAACGCGCCCGCCCGTACCCGAAGGGATGCTCCTCGTCCGGCGGCTGGACGGAACGTTTCTGGCCGAGCAGGAGCAGGCCCTGGTTGCCGGAGTCGGCCACCGAGTGGATGGACTCGGCCAGCATCGACGACGACTGGGTGAACAGGAACGCGACGAACTTCGCCACCGCGATACCCAGATTGGCGATCAGTGCCGCCATGACCGCCTTGGTGCCGCCCTGCGTACTCACAAAGGTTCTCCATTCCGTTCCCGGGGCAGGGTTCCTGCTCAAGCCAGGGTGATGAGCTCGGCCAGATCGGGTGACCAGTTGTCCTCGACCCCGTCCGGCAGCATCAGGACCTTCTGCGGGTCGAGTGCCTCGACGGCCCCCGGGTCGTGGGTGACCAGGACGACCGAGCCCCGGTACGTGGCGAGCGCGGCAAGCACCTCGTCGCGCGAGGCGGGGTCGAGGTTGTTCGTCGGCTCGTCGAGCAGGAGGACGTTGACGGAGCTGCAGACCAGTCCGGCGAGCGCGAGGCGGGTCTTCTCGCCGCCGGACAGGGTCTCGGCGCGCTGCTCCACGCTGTCTCCGCTGAACAGGAACGCGCCCAGGATGCGACGCAGCTCCACGTCCGACGCCCCCGGCGCGGCGGCCCGCATGTTGTCCAGCACCGAGCGGCTAGTGTCCAGCGTCTCGTGTTCCTGCGCGTAGTACCCGAGACGCAGACCATGACCGGGATGCACCTGACCGACGTCGGGCGCCTCCTGGCCCGCCAGGATGCGCAGCAGCGTGGTCTTGCCGGCACCGTTCAGCCCGAGGACCACGACCCGCGAGCCGCGGTCGATCGCGAGGTCCACGCCGGTGAACACCTCCAGCGAGCCGTAGGACTTCGACAGTCCGGTGGCGGTCAGCGGCGTGCGGCCGCACGGAGCCGGGTCCGGGAAGCGCAGCTTGGCTACCCGGTCGGCGACGCGCGCCTCGGCGAGCCCGGCCGCGAGCCGCTCGGCCCGCCGGTCCATCTGATGGGCGGCCCGCGCCTTGGTCGCCTTGGCGCGCATCTTGTCGGCCTGCGCCTTCAGCGAGTCGATCTTCTTCTCGGCATTGGCGCGTTCCCGGCGACGGCGACGCTCGTCCAGCTCGCGCTGGTTGAGATAGGTCTTCCAGTTCACGTTGTAGACGTCGAGGGTGGCCCGGTTGGCGTCGAGGTGGAAGACCTTGTTCACGCACTTGTCGAGCAGGTCGACGTCGTGGCTCACCACGATCAGGCCACCCGTGTGAGCGCGCAGGAAGTCCCGCAGCCACCCGATCGAGTCGGCGTCGAGGTGGTTCGTCGGCTCGTCGAGCAGCAGGGTCGCGTCGGCGTTGCCGGACCCGGCGAACAGGATGCGAGCGAGTTCGACCCGCCGCCGCTGCCCACCGGACAGGGTGCCGATGGGCTGGACGAGCACCCGGTCAGCCAGGCCCAGCGACGAGCAGATCCGGGCAGCCTCCGCCTCGGCGGCATAACCGCCGAGCGTCCCGAATCGCTCCTCCAGGCTGCCGTAGCGGCGGATCGCCGCGTCCCGCGCCGTGGTGTCGACCAGCTCGGCCATCTCCAGCTGCAGCTTCTCCATTTCGCGCAGGAGAACGTCGAGACCACGTGCCGACAGCACACGATCACGAGCAGTGTCGGCCAGATCGCCGGTACGCGGGTCCTGGGGGAGGTAACCCATCTCACTCCGGAGGTCGACGGTGCCGGCGAACGGCAGCCCCTCCCGGGCAAGCACCTTCAGCAACGTCGTCTTGCCGGCCCCGTTGCGCCCGACGAGACCGATCCGGTCGTTCGGCTGCACCCGGAAGGATACGGGCTCGATCAGAGTGCGGGCTCCAGCACGCAGTTCGAGCTCGGACACAATGATCATCGAGGTAGGGCCTCTTTCGGGCTTCCAGACAACGCCGGGCGAGCGTCAGAGCGTTACACCGGCGACGTCGGGTTGACACGGACAACGGCGGGGACCCCACCAGAGCACTGCGAACCGGGACGACCGAGGTCGGGCACGGGGTAGGTCGGGCACAGGGCAGGTCGCGCACTGTGCCCACCAAGGACGGCACGGTCGGGCACGCGACGATCACGATACGACGATGCTCATGACCTCAAGAGTACGGGGGGCATAGGCCGCTGTGGCCGCCGGCTAGCCCTCGGGCAGGCCCGCCACGCGCCAGAGCGTAGGGTGCCCGTGCGCCCACGGTCACCCGCCGTCGTCCGGGTGGCCGCGCGCCGGCCAGGCCGGTGCCCGCCCGCCACGAGAACATGGACGACGTCCGTCCACCGCCCAGCCGCAGGCGTCGCCGCGCCTGCGCACCGATCGAAAGGCACACCATGTCGACGCTCCTCGTGACCGGAGCCGCCGGGTTCATCGGATCGAACTTCGTCCGCTACTGGCGGACGCGGCATCCGGGGGACGCGGTCGTGGCGCTCGACGCCCTGACCTACGCCGGCTGCCGGGAGAACCTCGCCGACGTCGCGGACCGCGTCACGTTCGTCCACGGCGACATCCGTGACCAGGAGCTCGTCGAGTCGGTGCTGCGGGAGCACTCCGTGGACGTGGTGGTGAACTTCGCCGCCGAGTCGCACAACAGTCTGGCGATCATTCGCCCCGGCGAGTTCTTCTCGACGAACGTGATGGGTACCCAGGCCCTGCTCGAGGCGGCCCGCACGGTCGGGGTGGCCCGCTTCCACCAGATCTCCACCTGCGAGGTCTACGGCGACATGGACCTCAACGACCCCGGCGCCTTCACCGAGGACTCCCCCTACCTCCCCCGCACGCCCTACAACGCGGCGAAGGCCGGCGGGGACCACGCCGTACACGCCTATGGCTTTACCTACAACCTCCCCGTGACGATCACCAACTGCTCGAACAACTACGGTCCCTACCAGTTCCCGGAGAAGGTCATCCCCCTGTTCGTGACCCGGGCGCTGCAGGGCGAGTCGCTCCCGATGTACGCCTCCACCACGAACCGGCGCGAGTGGCTGCACGTGATGGACCACTGCCGGGCGATCGACGCGGTTCTGGACCGCGGGCGGCTCGGCGAGACCTACCACGTCGGATCCGGCGTCGAGGCGGACATCGAGACGATCGCCGACACGGTGCTCGCCGAGCTCGGTCTGCCCGCGTCGTTGAAGACGATCGTGCCCGACCGTCCCTCGCACGACCGCCGCTACCTGCTGGACTCCACCAAGCTGCGGACCGAGCTGGACTGGGCGCCGTTGATCGACTTCGCCGAGGGCATGCGGTCGACCATCGCCTGGTACAAGGAGAACGAAGCCTGGTGGCGTCCGCTGCTCGGTCGCTCCCCGGTCTCCGAAACGGCCTGGACGAGCTGACAGCCCCAGCCGAGCTGAGCCGTCAGCCGCCGGTCAGCGACGCGTACAGCCGCGCGGTGCGCTCGGCGATCGCAGCCCAGCCGAACTCGGTGACGGCCCGGTCCCGGCCCGCGTGGCCCATCGCGGCCGCCCGGACCGGGACCGCGAGCACCTCGTTGACGGCCCCGGCCAGCGCGCCGGGGTCGTCGGGCGGCACCAGCAGACCGGTGACGCCGTCGTCGACGACCTGGGGAATGCCACCAACCCGGGAGGCGACGACCGCGGTGCCGCACGCCATCGCCTCCAGGTTGACGATGCCGAGCGGCTCGTAGACCGACGGGCAGACGAACACGGTGGCATGGCTGAGCAGCTGGATCACCTCCGGCTTCGTCAGCATCCCGGGCAGCCAGACCACGCCGTCGCGGCCGGCGCGCAGGCCCTCGACCAGGTCGGTGATCTCCGTGAACAGCGCAGGGGTGTCCGGGGCCCCGGCACAGAGCACGAGCTGCGCCCGGGGGTCGATCGCCGCCGCCGCCCGCAGCAGCACCGGCAACCCCTTCTGCCGGGTGATCCGCCCCACGAAGATCACCGTCGGCCGATCCGGGTCCACCCCGTGGCGTTCCAGCACGTCGGTCGCGGTGCCCGGACGGTACTCGTCGGTGTCGATGCCATTGCGGATGACGTGCACGCGGGCCGGATCGACCGCCGGGTAGGCATCGAGGATGTCCGCGCGCATGCCCGCGCTGACCGCGACCACGGCGGCCGCCGACTCGATCGCGACCCGCTCGCACCAGGACGACACCCGGTAGCCCCCGCCCAGCTGCTCGGCCTTCCAGGGACGCCGGGGCTCCAGCGAGTGCGAGGTCATTACGTGCGGGACGCCGCCGAGCAGCGCGGCGAGATGGCCACCGAGATTCGCGTACCAGGTGTGCGAGTGGATCACGTCCGCGCCGGCCGCCGTGGCGGCCATGGACAGGTCCATCGACACGGTCCGCAGCGCGTCGTTCGCATCGGCGAGCGCGGCCCAGCTCCGGTACGCCGCGACCGCGGCGACGCCCGGGGCACCCGCCCTCTCGACCACCGGCCGGTCGACGGCACCGGTCGACGGCACCGCACCCGCGGGCCCACCGCCCGGTGCCCCGCCGCCCGGCGCCGGCCCCTCGCGGTGGACGGTGAGGTCGACCAGCCGGGCGAGCTCCCGGCTCAGGTACTCGACGTGCACACCCGCCCCGCCGTAGACGTCCGGGGGGTACTCCCGGGTGAGCATGGCGACGCGCATGTGCGGTCTCTCCCAACGGTGCCGTGACGGGACGGGTGCGGGCGGATAGGGGGATGGCGGCCGGTTCAGTCGGCGATCGTGATGCCCTTGCCGACGACGGTGACGCCCTGCTCGCTCACGGTGTAGCCGCGGGCGCGGTCCCGGTCCTTGTCCACCCCGACCTGGGCGCCCGCCGGCACGTGCACGTTCTTGTCCAGGATGGCGTCGCCCCGGCCGACGACCACGTTGTCCAGGAGCACCGTGTGGTCGACCTCGGCCCAGGAGTTCACCCGCACTCCCGGGGACAGCACCGACGAGCGCACCGTGCCCCCGGAGATGATGACTCCGTTGCTGACGATGCTGTTCATGGCCGTGCCGGTGCGCTGCAGGCCATCGTGCACAAACTTCGCCGGTGGCAGCGAGGGGATGCTGGTGAGGATCGGCCACTCCCGGTTGTAGAGGTTGAACACCGGGTCGAGCGCACACAGATCCATCTGCGCCTCGAAGTACGAGTCGACGGTGCCGACGTCGCGCCAGTAGCCGCGGTCACGCAGCGTCGTGCCCGGGACGACGTTGCCGGCGAAGTCGTACACCGCCGCCGCCCGCTGGGCCACGAGCATCGGGATGATGTTCCTGCCCATGTCGTGGACGCTGTCCTCGTCGGCGGCGTCCTTGCGCAGGGCGTCGATCAGCGCGTCCGTCGAGAAGACGTAGTTGCCCATCGAGGCGAACGTCTCCTCGGGACTGCCCGGCAGACCCGGCGGATCGGCGGGCTTCTCCAGGAACGCCTCGATCGTGCGGCCGTCGGGCGCCGTCTAGATAACCCCGAACGCCCGGCCCTCGGATCTCGGTACCCGCAGCCCGGCGACGGTGACGCCGGCTCCGCTGTCGAGATGCTGGGCGACCATCTGCCGCGGGTCCATCC
>NZ_CDWTNB010000127.1:0-11810 GCF_977947065.1 Frankia sp. CgJB1 | reverse complement strand
AGAACTAGGCGAAGCGGTCAGCATGTACACCACCGCGGTGAACACCGCCCGGTCCTCGACCGGGGCGGTCCTACCGCCCTGCGGGCGTGTCTCGAACCGGGGTAGCAGCGGTTCGACCAGCTTCCACAGATCGTCCGGGACCAGCCGCGGAGCAAGGCTGCTCCCCATCACATCCATGATCAGACATGTACCCGGAGCGGCCACGTGAGACACGCTCTAATCCGCCGGCAGCGGCGCGTCGCCGAAGATCGTGCGCTGCTCCCACCTGCTAGCGCAGGCCGGCTGGGTGGGCGCCCGCCAACGGCAGACATCGAAAGGTGGAACGTCGGGCGCGACGGTGCGGTCATCCTGGTCGTAGGAGGAGCGCTGGCTCGGTTGCCGGTGGCCGGAAATATGACAGGGAGCAGCGGAAGATGCAGCGGGTGGAGCTGACGTCGATCGATGGAGTACGGCTGGAGGGCGCGGTGCATGCAGCCGTCGGAGGACAGCACCGGGGGGTGATCATCCAGCTACATGGAATCAACGCAAACATGACCGAGGGCGGCATGTTCGTCCGACTCGCTGATCGACTTGCACACGCCGGCTTTCATGTTTTGCGGTTCTCCTTCCGCGGCCACGGGGGAAGCGGAGGGACCCAGCGTGGCGTGACGATCGCCGGCGAGCTGCTCGACCTCCAGGCCGCGGTCGAGTACGCGGAGGAGCAGTTGCCAGGTCGCCTGTCGATCGTGGCGTCGAGCTTCGGAGCGGTATCGGCCTCGCTCTCGCTGCCCTGGTTGGCCGACCGCCTGAACAGGCTCGTCCTGTGGAATCCGGTACTCGACCTCCGGCGGACATTCCTGACACCGGAACTGCCGTGGGGACGAGAGAACTTCGGCCCCGATCAGCAGAAGCTGCTGTCAGGTCAGGGGTTCCTGGTGCTCGACGGGGAGTTCGAGGTCGGCCGGGTGCTGTTCGACGAGTTTGATCACTATCGGCCGCTGGACTCCCTGATGGCGACCGCTGCACCGGCGCTCGTGGTACACGGCGATCGGGACACCGCGGTCTCGTACGAGATCGCGTGGCAGGCAGCCTGCGCCAGACCCCACACCGAGTTTCACACCGTCGAAGGTTCGGATCACGGCTTCGACACTCGAGAACGAGAGGACGAGGCAGTCGCAGTCACAGTGAGGTGGCTCGTTGGCGACAAGGGCCGAGCATGAACATCGCCTCTCTGTATGCACCGGTGCACATTGAGGAGAGCACCGTGGTGGGCGAGCACTGCGTTTTCGGCTACCCGAAAGAGGCGCGCCTGCGGGCCCAGCAGAAGGGGTCCGGCTCGACCTCGTCCGGGGAACCGGTGGTGGTGGGGGCGCACTGCGTGATCGGTAATCAGGTCGTGGTCCACGAAGGGGTCTGGATCGGCGCGAACTGCGTCATCGAGGACCGCGTGCGGATCGGCTACAACTGCGTGGTCGGCGAACGAACCCGTGTCGCCTATGGAGCGTATGTGTGTGATCGTGTCGCGATCGGCGTGGACGCCTGCGTGGCGGGATTCGTCTGTGACGGCACGACCATCGGCGATCGCTCCACAATGATGGGCGATCTCGTGCACGAGTACGCCCGTCCCCACGAAGGCTGGTGGGAGGTCGACGAGGAGCCTCCGATGATCGAAGCTGACTCCGTGGTCGGCTACGGCGCGAGGGTGGTGGGCGGCGTCCGTATCGGCCCATGCAGCTACGTTGCCGCGGGCGCCGTGGTAACCCGGGGCGTTGCACCGGATCATGTGGTTACGGGCATCAACGTCCACGTTCCGGCCGAGCGGTGGCGAGGACGCCGGCTGTAAGGCTTGATCCGCCACTGGCAGGCTCTGGCGAAGACAGACAGGCTATGACGTAGGTCATCTCAGGCGAAGGGGGCGAGGCGGAGCGACCCTTGTCCTCTGCTGCCCACGGTCGGCCGGATGTGGCCGCTGGGCGACCGCCCCGCTAACGGCGACGGTTCGCCGCCCCCTGTTCTGGCTGCCGGTCTCTGGGCTCGACGAAAGCCGAACGTTCGGTGTCGCTGCCGGCCTCATCCTTGGGGCGCTGGGAGACCAGTGGTGGTTCGAACGCGAGGGCGGTCAGCCGTCGGCGGAACCGGGCGCGTAGATCAGGGCGCGGATGGTCGATGTAGAGCGCGGGCAGGAACTCGTCGACCGGCACGACGGCCTCTTCGATGTGGGCGGCAAGCACTAGGCCGAGACCGGGCCTGGTGAGCAGGTAGCCGAAGGTGCAGTGGCTGTAACCAGGCGAGACGAATCCATCCAGGACCGGCTGGTCGTGGTCGGGTTCGAGGGGGAAGCGGCCGAGGTAGAGCAGGTCGAAGGGGCCGTGGCGGGTCAACTGGTGCAGGCCGGCGAGGAGCTGGTCGAGGAAGGCGTCCGGGATGACGAGGTCGTCTTCGAGGAAGACGATGAATGGTTCGTCACCGGTTTGAGCGGCATGGCGCCAGCAGGCCAGGTGCGCCAGTGTGCAGCCGATCTCGCCGTACTTCAGGGGTCTGGCCCACCAGGGATTGTCGGACTCGATCTGCCAGGGAAAGAGGGTGTAGCCGGCAGCGTCGAGCTGGCTTCGGGTGAGGTTCAGGCCGTCGAAGAGGCCGCGCCAGTCCGAGGTGAACGTCGCCTTGAGCTCCGGCGGAAGCACGTGCGTCATCCGTGCCCGCCGGTCAGGTCGCCGAAGCAGGTTGATCACATAGGTACGAAGATCAGCGGGAGTGATCAATGTGGTGGACTTCCGTTCCGGACTGATCTTGAAGGTAGCGGTCGGAGTTGTCGACGTGCACGGCGAAGGGTCCGTTGTTGCTGCGGGCGAGCAGGAGCAGCGGAGGGACCCGGGTCAGGTCGGCTACATCGGTGAGGCCGCCGATCCGCCGGGCTTCGGTGACCAGGACGAAGTCTGCGTCGTTGACATGCTCGGTGATGTAGCGGGAACTGCGTGCACCGCGCTCGGCCTCCAGTAGGCAACGGGCGGCACCGAGTACCCCGAGGGTGAGGCAGCCTCCGAGCAGGAAGACGGTGGTGCCCTGGGCGAGCGTGAGCCGGGTGAAGACGGCGAGATCTTCCAGCAGTTCGTTGCGCTCGGTCCAGCGTGGACCGAGAACCAGCCCGTTCATGCCGGGTACCACCAGGGGATCGTCCGCGCCCAGCGGATGGGGCTCGAAGAAGAACGGCAGCCGCGGGAGAAACTCGCGGTACTTGGCGTTCCACGGCGGTCCGCCGACGACCACGAGGACATCGGCCTGGGTGTCGAAGTACTCCGAGGGGGCGAAGTCTCGAATCGTCACGGTCGGGGCTAACCGGGCGAATCGGGTCCGCAGGTAGATCAACGTGTCAAGATCCGCGAACTTCGCATAACGGAGGTAGTTACGGTCGGCTGGCGAGGCGTACTCTGGGCGCTCATCCTCGGGGATCTCCGAGCAGGCGATATCGATGCGTGCCCCGTGGGAGAGTCGCCAGAACGCTCTCAGGTCCTCGCCCCAGGGCTCGCCGTGATCGACCGGCGACCGATCCTGTTCAGGGGACGAGATCGTTGCCGGGCTCCTGACCGTCGACGTGACGGTCGATGGCCCGTTCGTCAACAGCATGTAGGCGAGGGTGTCCAGCGCTCGGTCGGCGCGGCGACGAACGGTCTTCGCCGCGCACCTCTGCTGGCGCGCGAGCGACTCTTGTCGCTCGGTGAGCGTTGGGTACCGATGCTCGGCGCTCAGGTTGAAGTCGACCTCGACGCACAGGCGCTCGTCGTCGGCCAGCCCCTCGACGGCTTGCCGGAACGCGGTCACGAGCAGCGTGACCTCCTGCGCCGATGCAGGCTCGCTCACCCTGCCGTCTGCCAGGCGGGCCCGGAGCAGCTCAGGCAGCACGGTAGGAAGCGCGGTGGGGCGAGCCAGGCCATGTCCTTGGCGGAGGCGCTTCAGACTCTCTTTGACCTCATCGACGGACAGTGAAGGGATGACCACCACAGTGTCCAGGATGTGTCCAGATAGTCGGTCGATGACCATCGACACGGGTAGCTGCTGGCCTGGTCGATCGTGATCGTGGCCGGCATTCTTAACCGGACGAGCCAACGAGCCGCTGACGGCCATACGGCTCGCCACCGTACCCGCCGACGACAAGGAAGATCGTGTGACCGACGTGTCTTCACCCGTAGAGCCGAACAGCGACGTCTCCGGCCTCGATCGCGCAGCGCAGCTGCGCAGGAAGATGGTTGACGATCTTCTTGCCGAGGGCACGATCACCTCGCGGCCGGTCGAGGCCGCGATGCGCAAGGTCCGTCGGGAAGCCTTCGCACCGGGGGTGGAGCTGGAGGAGGCTTACCAGCTTTACAACGGAGTAGTTACGAAGCGCGACGACGCTGGAAGTTCTGTGAGCTCGGTTTCCGCTCCGCAGGTCCAGGCGTACATGCTGGAGCAGGCTGCGATCACCCCCGGCATGAGGATCTTGGAGATCGGCTCTGGGGGGTACAACGCTGCCTTGATCGCCGAGCTCGTCGGTCCGGCAGGTCAGGTCACCACGGTCGACATCGACAAGGACGTCATCGACCGGGCGCGCCATCTTCTCGCGCAGGTCGGCTACCCTCAGGTGAACGTTGTGCTCGCCGACGCCGAGTTCGGTGTGCCTGAGCATGCCCCTTATGACCGTATTTTGGTCACGGTCGGTGCGTGGGATGTTCCGCCGGCTTGGGTGGCTCAGCTGGCCGAGGGCGGTCGTCTGGCGGTGCCGTTGCAGCTGCGGGGCCTGTCGCGTGTGATCACCTTCGAGCGAGCCAACGAGTACTTGCTCAGTCGGGCGTCCCGGTTGTTCGGCTTCGTGCCCATCCAGGGTGCCGGAGCGCACCAGACCACGTTGCTGGTCCTACGCGGGGGTGAGATCACCTTGCGTTTCGAGGAGGGGCCCCCGACCGAGCCGGGCCTGCTGGAGGGCGTATTCGACGCGCCGCGGGTGGAGGTCTGGAGCGGGGTCACGATCGGCCGTTTCGAACCGTGGGCCGGTACGCAGATGTGGCTCGCCACCGTGCTGCCGGGCTTCTGTCGCGTTGTGCTGGACAGAAAGCTGGACACGGGTCTGCTCTCCCCACCGGGCAGTCACTCCGCCGCGGTGGCCGTCGTCGACGACGACACCCTCGCCTATGTCACGACGCGCGGTGCGGCGGACTCGGTGGACGTCGAGTTCGGTGTGCATGCCTTCGGTCCGTGCGCGTCCGAGCTGGCCGAACAGGTTGCCGAGCAGCTCCAGGTCTGGGGGCGGGAACACCGCCACAGCTCGCCACAGTTCCGCGTTGACCCCGCAGGCACCGCCGATGACCAGCTGCCGGCTGGCCGCGTCATCGACAAGAAGCACAGCCGGATCACGATCTCCTGGCCGGGAGCGGCGAGCGTTGCGGCCGGCCGGGGTGCAACATCACGCCTAGCAGGAGGATGATCCATATGTCAGAGGTTTCGCTGTCTGGAAGCGCCACGGCGTTGGCTGAACGGCCTGGCGAGGACGACGAGTACACGCTGGATGTACGGGTGCTCGTGGCGTACGGCCCGATCATGGGGGACTGCCCCACCGATGACGGATGCGGCAACACCTGCTCGGGCAACGACAGCTCCTGCAACTCGTTCGCCGACGACCCGTCCTGACCTGTACGGGGGTCGTCGGTGCATTCCCCGACCCACGGCCCCCGTACAGCAGCAGCGCCCCGGGAGGCGGCATGGCGGTGAGATCTCCAGCGATGTACCAGTGGGCCGGTGCAGCACTACTACGTGCGAGCACCGATCCGGGCGGATTGGACTTGCCAGCGGACCTGGACCTGTTCGGTACCGACGCCGTGGAAGAAGGGTCGGCGTGGCTGTCGGCGATGTGGCGGCGCGAGGAAATTCGCGCGGCGATCGCTCAGGCGAGTCCCGCGCTGATTCAGCAGGTTGACACCGTTCTGACCTCCAGTGGTCATGACGTGCGAGCGGTTCGCCGGACCGTGCTTTCCGTAGCGTCCTATCTGCTTCGGTGGCAGCGCCGTCCCACTCCCTTTGGGCTGTTCGCCGGAGTCGCGCTGGCCCGGATCGATGCTGGGGCGAAGGTGCGGTGGGGTCGCGATCACCGGGTCGAGGCCCGGGTTGACGCGGGCTGGCTCGGTGATGTCCTCGCGCGCCTGCAACGGTGTCCGACGCTGCGGGAGCGGTTGTCTGTGGTCGTCAACGGTGCCGGGTTGGTGCGCGGTGACCGCTTCGTAGCGCCCGCGCCGACGCCGGATGGCACATAGCTGACGAGTTGGCGCCGATCGAGGTGTCCGTGCGCCACAGTCGACCGGTCTGCGCCGCGCTGGAGGCCACGCGGAAACCGGTCACGTTCAGCGAGCTACGAACACTGCTCATGGAGCGCTTCCCCAGTGCCCCCGCGCAGCGGATCGACGAGATGCTCACGGGTCTGCTCGACCAAGGGATCCTGCTGAGCAATCTGTCAGCGCCGATGACCTGCCTGGATGCACTCGGCCATGCGTGCGCTCAGCTGGAGGCCGTTGACGCCCACAGCATTCCAGAGGTTAGCGATCTTGTCCGTTCGATGTTCGAGATCCACAAGGAGGTGTCGGCCACCAGCCAGGTTCTCGGGTCAAGGTCGGCCATGATCAAGCAGATGCACGCGCTGAGCGAGGCCGCCGAGGTACCCATAATCGTCGACACGATCCTGGAGTGCGACGTTCACATACCGGACCAGGTCGCCCAGGAAGCCCGCAACGCCGTCCAGGTCCTCTATCGACTCTCACCGTATCCGCTGGGTTATCCCGTCTGGCGGGACTACCACTCCCGGTTCCGGGTCCGTTACGGGACGGGCGCCTTCGTGCCGGTCATGGACCTGATCTCCGACAGTGGCCTGGGAGTTCCGGCCGACTATCTGGGCTCGGCGCGCGGGCGTGCCGCTCGGCAGGTGAGTGAACGTGACGAGAAACTACTGGCGCTGATCCAACGGGCCACGCTGTCCGGCGGCGGCGAAATCGTCCTGACTGATCAGATGATCGAGGAGTTTGCGGTCAGCGATCCGGCCGACGTGCACCTGCCTGCTCGGGTCGAGGTGGCCGTGGAGATCCGCTCCATGTCCGTTGAGGCGCTGGCCCGCGGCCGGTTCACGGTGGCGGTGACCGGCACGCCACGGCCCGGCAGCAGCATGGCTGGCCGCTACGCCCACCTGCTGCCAGCGGACGGCCGCGACCTGATCGCGGGCACCTTCGCTGCGGCCGGCACCGACGCGATCCCCGCGCAGCTCTCCTTCGCCCCGCGTAAGCGGCGCAACGAGAACGTCGCGCGCACGCAGCAGCTCCTGACACACATGATCCCCGTGGCCGAATACCCCGACGGCGACGAACGCCTGATCCCCCTGACGGACCTCGCGGTCAGCGTGGACGACCGCCGCTTCTACCTCGCCCAGATCTCCACCGGCCGGTACGTCGAACCGCGGGTCGCCCACGCCCTGGAGGCCGGCGTGCACACCCCGCCGCTCGCGAGGTTCCTTGCTGAGATCACCACCGCCCGAGCCGCCGTGTACAAGGCATTCCGCTTCGGCGCGGCGGCACAGCTTCCCTACCTTCCACGCGTTCGATACCAGCGCACCGTGCTGTCTCCGGCACGGTGGCTGCTAGCGGCCGGTGAACTTCCCGGCCGCGGCGCCTCGACGGCCGAGTGGGACGCCGCGCTGGAAGACTGGCGCAGCCGGTGGCGGGTTCCCGGCCATGTCGCGATGGTGGAGCACGACCGGCGGCAGCCGGTGGACCTCGGCCACCCGCTTCACCGTCTCCTGCTGCGCACCCGGCTGGAACGCGCCGACCGCCTGGAACTGCGCGAGACGTCGACCCTGGAAGACGTGGCCTGGCTGGGGCGTGCCCACGAGGTGCTGATCCCCATGGTCTTGGACCCGCAGCCCACCACAGATCCCGGGCCAGGCATCAGCACACGGCGAGTCGTGGCCGTCGACGCCGGGCATCTCCCCGGCGAGTCCACGGTCGTGTCCGCGCACCTGTACGGGCATCCGGCGCGCGTCGAGGAACTCCTGACGCAACACCTTCCCCACATGATCGACGCCTTTGGCGTCCACAGGCCGCGCTGGTGGTTTCGGCGGAACCGCGAAATGCGCAGACCAGAGATAGACCAGTACCTCGCCGTATACCTCTGGCTATCGGAGCCCTCCGCATACGGCCCTGCCGCCGCATGCCTCGCCCGGTGGGCCGACGATCTGCGCCGACAACACCTGCTCGCGCACGTCTCGCTCACCACCTATGACCCCCAGTCGGGACGTTACGGACACAGCCCAGCCCTGGGCCACGTCCAGGACGTCTTCGCCGCCGACTCGGCCTGCGCCATCGCCCAGATCAGCGCATCCATCCGCGCAGGCGTGCATCCCCAGGCCCTGGCCGCTGCCCGCTCGACCTGGCAGTGATCTACGCCGGGTCCCCACAAGACGGGCTGGACTGGCTGATCCGCGAACTCCGCCAAGAACACGGAAGGCTGGACCCCGCGCTACGGCAACAGACACTCGAACTAGCCGACCCGCACGGCAGTTGGACGCGGCTGCAATCCCTGCCCGGCGGACGCGATGTCCTGGCCGCCTGGGGCACCCGCGCCAGTGCGCTGGCGGCATACCGAGATGCCCTCGCTGACCAACGCGACCCGATGCCGGTCCTGCGATCGCTCCTGCACCTGCACCACAATCGCGCTGTCGGTGTCGACCCGGCTGTCGAACGAGCCACCGGCCGGTTCGCACGGGCCTGCGCGCTGCGCCACACCGCCCACCGCATGGAGACATGAGTGGCGACCTCAACGAGCACCCCTCCGGGAATCGCGCAGACCGTTGATCTTTACGCCGCGCGGCTAGTTCTGCCCGAGCCCCCGCCCGAGAGCGAACCCTGGGCACCGCAGTCCCTCACGAAAGGCAGCGCGGGCATCGTCCTGCTCCACATCGAACGCGCCCACGCCGGGCTCGGCACCTGGCAGCAGGCCGACCGCTGGATCCGCAGCGCGGTCGCCGCGCCGGCCAACATCACAGACAACACCGGCCTGTACCTCGGCGCCCCAGCGATCACCTTCATGCTGGACGCCGCGGCAGGAAGCGACCCGAGCCGCTACCGCGGCGCCCTCGCCGCCATCGACGGGCACGTCGCCGCGATCGCCCACCACCGAGCCGACGCAGCCATGGAGCGCATCGCGGCCGGGAGACTGCCAGGGTTCCGCGAGTACGACGTGTTTTTCGGTCTGACCGGGATCGGCGCGCTGCTACTGCGTCGCGCTCCCCAGGGCAGCGCAATGGAGCGGGTTCTCGCCTACCTCGTCGCCTTGTCTAAGCCGCATCGGATCGACGGGCAGATGCTGCCGGGCTGGTGGGTCAACCACGATCCGCACCGCCGCGCCTCCCCTGCCTACCCCGGTGGGCACAGCAACTTGGGCCTCGCTCACGGGATCGCCGGGCCGCTGTCCTTGCTCAGTCGGGCGATGCGGCGTGGTGTCGTCGTCGACGGACAGCACGATACGATCATAAACATCTGCGCCTGGCTCGACGCCTGGCAGCAGGACGGCGAAGCCGGACCCTGGTGGCCGGAATGGATCACTCTGCCCGACCTGCGTCAGGGCAGAACAAGCCAGCCCGGCCCGGCGCGTCCCAGTTGGTGTTACGGCACTCCCGGGCTTGCCCGCGCGGGCCAGCTCGCGGCGCTCGCTCTCGGCGACGGTCGCCGCCAGCAGAAGTATGAACAGGCGCTTTTCCAGTGTCTCAACGATCCCGTTCAGCTGAGGCGGATCAAAGACGGTGGACTGTGCCACGGTTGGGCCGGTGTGTATCAGACAGTCTGGCGCGCAGCTCACGATGCCACAACACCGGCACTTGCCGACCAATTGCAGTGCTTGGCTGACAACCTGGTTCGATTAGCTGACTTCGAGCCCGTTGCCGGCCCCGGGCTCCTGAACGGGACAGCCGGCACGGCCCTCACCCTGCACACTGCCGCGCACGCTGTCGCGCCGCGCTCTGGGTGGGATGCGTGTCTACTGATCGACTGACACCCGGAGCAACGGAAGAAGAAAGCGGAACCGAAGGCGCCTCACTCGTCGACAGGGATGTCGAGCATGCCGTTCTGAAGCTGTTGACCGGGATACCGCTGAACGAGGCCGCCGGAGACGAGCGCATGAAGCCAGCGGAACTGGCTGAGGCCGCCGCCATCTACCAGCGGTCCGGACGACAGGCCCTTCACCAACAGGTCGCCTCCGACTGATGGCAGATCTACATCGAGTTCACCGACTGGCACGCCGCCGAACAGGCCGCTGCCCGTTACATCGCGCCACTACTCCATCGTGCCGGAAACTGCGGCATCGTCGCTGCATGGTGGTTCATGCGGAAATATCCCTGCTGGAGGATTCGCCTCCGACCAGGACCAACCGGAACTGTGATGAAGGCAAGCACCGCGGCCGCCCTCGATGAGCTCGTCACCGAGGGCAGGATCGCCCGATGGTGGACAGGAACATACGAGGCAGAGACAGCGGATTTCGGCGGCGGGGTCGGCATCGACATCGCCCACAGGCTGTTCTGCGCTGACAGCAACTCCATCATGAATTTGAGCCGTAATCCCGACGCCGAGCTCGGCCGACGTGAACTATCGCTGCTCCTGAGCACCTGTTTGCTGCGCGCAGCGGGCTTGGAATGGTACGAACAAGGCGACGTCTGGCACCGGGTCACTCTGGAACGACCCCTGCCCGCCGACGTCCCCACCTCGAAGCTGACGGCGATGATCAGCGACCTCAAACGGTTGATGCTCGTCGACACGACTCCGGACGGGCCGCTGCTGCACGCAGACGGTCCTCTCGCCTATGCGGCGGGCTGGGCCGATACCTTCCCGGCAAGCCGGGAAGAGCCTCGGCAGCGCAGCTCGTACGGGCACGCTGGAGCGGGGCCTCCGAGACGTGGCAAGCTACCTGACGATCTTTCACTGGAACCGCCTCGGATTGCCAAGCCGAACACAGAGCACGCTGGCCTGGGCGGCGCGTGCCGCCATCCTGGGCCCGCCCACCGGAGCGACCAAGCCCCTGCCAGCGATGCGACGTATCGGGACAACGATGCAGCGGGGGCGGCCGACATTGACGGTCGATGGCGACGCGGAACGCGCCGTGGCCCGTTTTCCTCTTGTCGAGCAGCACCGATTTCGTTGCACAGACCTCGAAGCTCGGGTGCGCAGCGTACGCGAGTGCGCGGAGTCCTGCCACGAGCCGACCGACCCCCACGACCGAATCAATCTCGCTTGCACGGTGTGGAACCTGTCGGCGTTGATTGCGGCCGACTGCGGTGTTCCCGACCTCGCAGTTGACCTGTGCCGACGCCAGTTCCTCATATTCTAGGCCGCACTGCCGCTATCTGGCAGCGTGATCATAGCCGCGCTACAGCCGCTGGTGAACCTGACCCGTCTTACCCGCCGGGCCGGAAATCCCGGCGGTGCCCACCACGAGCTGAACGAGATCGAACGGGCAGCCCGCACAGGCAGCGACGCCCTGATCAACGGCGAGCGCATCTCCTTCCGCGGATTCATCACGGCGGATAGCGAGTACCAAAAAGCCGCTCAATGGATGCGCGCCGTTATGCTCGACGATGGCACCCGAAACCTGGTGGCCGCCGGCCGCTGGGAAGAAGCAGCAGCGCACGCAGCACGATACGACGATGCCCAGGAAATGCTCCGCGAATCCCGCCAGGAACGCATCATCGCCCACGTCCGCAGCGGGCACACCGATCCGGCACTAGCCTCCATGCCGCTTCCACTAGTTGGATCTTGATGGTCGTCGGTGTGTTG
>NZ_CDWTNB010000126.1:0-11855 GCF_977947065.1 Frankia sp. CgJB1 | reverse complement strand
GCCCCGCACCGCCGTCCCACCCCCCGGACCAGCATGCGGCGAACCCTCCTCGGATCCGCCGCGCTGATGCTGCTCGCCGTCGCTGGTACCGCCATCGCCGACGGCCAGGAGAGTATCCAGACACCGGGACCCGTCGCGGTGCCGACGGTGTCCTCGGTCGTCGCCCCGGGCGTTCCGAACGGCGTCCCGGGCCGGCTCACCCCGATGTTCGCCCCGGTCCGGGCGTCCTTGCGCCGTTGATCGTCCGCCCGTTCGAGCCGACCGGGCGAATTCGGGCCGATCCGGGCGGATACGTTCCCCGTCGGCCCGGTCGGGGATGTTCGAACGGGGGTATTCGGACGGGGTAAGCCGTCCCGGGTACCCGGAGGCGGCTGGGGCCGTGAGCTCCGGGGTGTCGCCCGCTCCGCCTCCCGGCGCCAGGCCCTGGCTGGTCGCCTTTGTCCGGCTGTCCGC
The DNA here is from genome assembly GCF_977947065.1 of Frankia sp. CgJB1. Lineage (NCBI taxonomy): Bacteria > Bacillati > Actinomycetota > Actinomycetes > Frankiales > Frankiaceae > Frankia > Frankia sp. CgJB1. The sequence continues at coordinate 11,402 of NZ_CDWTNB010000126.1, read as the reverse complement.
CCTGGTCGCCGCCGGAAACCGGCGGGACGCATCTTTCCGGTACCTGAAAGACATTTTCTGAGTGTTCTGGAGGAGAGGTCTCGTCTGGCCTGATGTGAGGCTTTACCGTGTTACCCGCTCGGACGCGTCGCGCGTGCTTTCCAGGACGGAACCGGTCGTCGGCGTTCCGCCGTGCCGTGCGACGAGCGAATCGGGGAGGACGTGTGGACGTCAGCGACAACGAGGTGCCTGTCGCGAGCGTGGAACCGGTCGACCCCCCCGTACGGCCCCGACGTCTCGAGCGGTCATCCACGATGCGGTCGGTTCCCGCCGGCCCGGGCCACCGCGCCGATCCTTCCTGCCCCGGCGCCCGGCGAGCCGCGGACCGCGCCGACGCGGCGCCTCCTGCCACCGACGGCGAGCCGCAGACCGATCAGGCCAGCGGCCGGGTCGCGGCGGCGCGCGACGCGACGACCGTCCCCTCGACCGGCGGGACGATACCTGTTAGTCGGCTCCGCCTTCCCGCCGCGTCCCGGCCCAGCACAGCCGGCGGTGCCGGGCCGCGGGTACAGCCCGGGGTGGTCGTCCCCGTGCGGCCGTCGGGACCTGTGCGGCCGTCGGGACCTGTGCGGCCGTCGGGACCTGTGCGGCCGTCGGGACCTGTGCGGCCGTCGGGACCTGTGCGGCCGTCGGGACCTGTGCGGCCGTCCGGGTCGGAACCGGCGGCCGGGACACGCCGTCCGGAATCGCCTCGTACGGCCTCCACCACCGCGATGACCGGGCCGGCGGCGGAGGAGACCCGGCCCGACCGGCGACCCACGGCCGCCAGGACGCCGGGCACGGGTAGCCCGGCGGCACGCGCTCCTGAGCCGGCCCCGGGAACTCCATCGGCTGCGGGGCCATCGGCTGCGGGGCCGCAGCCGCGGCCCACGGCCCGCGAGGGTGCGACGCCGGAACCCGGGGCGGCGCGGATTCCGGTGCGTCAGCCCGCCCGGCGTCCGCCGACCCTCCCACCCAGTGAGGACAGGCCCGGCTCCGCCCCCGGAGGGCATCGCCACCCCCGGCATTCCGGGCGGGTCGAGGGGGCCGCCGCCGCGACCGACCGCGGGCGCGCTCCGGCTGACGGGAACCCGCGGGAGCCGTCGAGAGACTTGCCGACAGTGACCGCGGTGCGTGGCTTCGGCACGCAGCCGCCGGCCCCACCACCCGCTGCGACGGGCTCCCCGCGGGCGTGGTGGCCGACCTCGACGCCGTATCCGCTGCCCGCGGACTCCGGCGGCGGCTCGAACGGCACGGCGGTCGCCGTGCCGTTCGCCGGCGTCCTGACCGGCCGTCCCGCGCCGCGGGGGCGCCTGGTCGCGCCCGGTCGCCCGGTCGTTCTCGGTCACCGGGTCCTCCTCGCGAGCATCCTGGTCGCGGGTCTGCTGGGCGGGGGGATCGGTGCGCTGCTCGTCTCGATGACCGAGCGCGGCAGCGACCGGCAGGCGTCGGCGGCCCTGCAGGTCGGTACCGCCGCGCCCAGCTCCGACCGCAGGTCGGTCGCGTCGATCGCCGCGACGGCTCTGCCCAGTGTGGTGACGATCGACGCCGGTGGCGGGGGGGCCGGCGATGCCGCGGGCACCGGCTCCGGGGTGATCATCAGCCCGGAGGGGTACATCCTGACGAACAACCACGTCGTGGCGCCCGCGGTCGCCGCCAGAACTCCGATCTCCGTGCGCCGCTACCAGGAGTTCGGCCAGGTCCAGGCCGACCTGGTCGGGCGGGATCCCAAGACTGACCTCGCCGTCCTGCGCATCCCGGCCCCGCAACCCCTGCCGGCGGCGGCGCTCGGCCAGGCCGGCTCGCTGGTCGTGGGAGCGCCGGTGGTTGCCATCGGGGCGCCGTTCGGCCTCGCTGGCACCGTGACGACCGGCGTTGTCAGCGCGCTCGACCGCAATCCCATGGTCCCGGCCGAGAGCGGCACCGACCCCACGGTGCTCATCGGGGCGATCCAGATCGACGCGGCGATCAATCCGGGCAACTCCGGTGGTCCGCTGCTCGACGGCCTCGGCCAGATAGTGGGGATCAATACCGCGATCGCCGCGGTGCCCGGCCATGAGTCCCAGAGCCAGAGCGGCAGCATCGGCGTGGGGTTCGCCATCCCGATCGACTTCGCCCGCTCGGTCGCTCAGGAGATCATCTCGACCGGCCGGGCGACCCACCCGTACCTCGGCGTGTCGGCTGCGACCGTCACCGCCGGCCAGGCGAAGGCCACGGGGACCACGCCGGGTGCTCGCATCGTCAACCTGGCGCCCGGTGGCCCCGCCGAGCGCGCCGGGCTGCGCGTCGGCGACATCATCACGCGGGTGGGCACCAGGGTCATCAGCGGGATGAATGACCTCATCGTTGCCGCCCGGCTCCACCGGGTAGGTGACCGGGTGCCGGTCGCCTACGAACGCGCCGGGGCCACCGCGACCATCCAGCTGACACTGCAGGAACAACAGCGCTGAGCTGCAGGCATCTTTTCGTTGCCCGCGAGCTCCTTGCCCGTAACACCGGGAGAGGTACGCTCAGCGCGTGTTCAACGGTGTCGGGTGGGGTGAAGTCGTCGTCTTGCTCCTGATTGGGCTGTTCGTCTTCGGCCCGGACAGGTTGCCCAAGGCCGCCAGGGACGCGGGACGCGTGCTGCGTCAGCTGCGCCAGATGGCCAACGGCATGCGTAACGATCTCAGGTCCGAGCTGGGCCCGGAATTCGCCGATCTGGATATCCGGGACCTGCATCCCAAGACCTTCGTCCGCAAGCACCTGTTCGAGGACGATCCGGTTCTGCCGCCATACCTCACCAAGCGGACCTCGCTCGACTCGCTGCTCCTCGGTGACGATCCGCCCGCGGTGCCGTCACTGACCAAGTCCTCGCTGCCGAGAGATCCCGCGGCCAAGGACCCGGCTCGTCCCGGCGCCGAGGCCGCGGTCCCGGCGGCGCCGCCCGGTCCGGTGTCTCCCATGCTGTCGAAGGTCTCGCCGAGCAAGGCCTCCGCCGCCCGGGGCGTGCCGGCGCAGCCGGCACGGAGCGACGGCCCGGCGACAGAGGTGCCCTTCGACTCGGACGCCACCTGAGCCGACCCGACGCCACCTGAGGTTCGGCGCCGCCGTCGGCTCGAGGACCCGCCCCGGGGCGGGATCAGCCGGGGCCGGGCTCGCGTCGATCAGGCTGCGCGAACCCGGACGGCCGGCCGATCGTAGGTGTTCAGCGCCCCACCGGCGTGAGGTTGAGGCTGCGTCCGGCGAGCCCACGGGAGCGGTAGGTGAGCCGGCCTGCCACCGCGTCCAGGGCCTTGCCCGCCTCGCTGTCCGGCTCGCCGATGACCAGTGGCACGCCGTTGTCGGCGCCTTCCCGGAGCCGGACGTCTACCGGGATCTGGGCCAGCAGCGGTACGTCATGACCGAGCACCCTGGTCAGCCGCTCGGCCACCGCCGCCCCGCCGCCGGAGCCGAACACGTCGACCCGCTCGCCGCAGTGCGGGCAGGGCAGCCACGCCATGTTCTCGACGACCCCGACCACGTTCTGCCGGGTCTGCACGGCGATGGTCCCGGCCCGCTCGGCGACCTCGGTGGCCGCCAGCTGCGGGGTCGTGACCAGCAGCAGTTCGGAGGACGGCACCAGCTGGGCCAGAGAGATGGCGATGTCACCGGTGCCGGGCGGCAGGTCGAGGAGAAGGACGTCCAGGTCACCCCAGAAGACGTCCGACAGGAACTGCTCCAGGGCACGGTGCAGCATCGGTCCGCGCCAGGTCACCGGCTGGTTGCCACGCGTGAACATCCCGGTGGAGATGACTCGCACCCCGTGCGCCTGGGGCGGCATGATCATCTTTTCGACCTGGGTGGGCGGGCGGTCGATGCCCAGCATGCGGGGCACGGAGTGCCCGTAGATGTCGGCATCGAGCACACCGACCGACAGGCCCGAACGGGCCATCGCGGCGGCCAGGTTCACGGTGATCGAGGACTTGCCGACGCCGCCCTTGCCGCTGGCGACGCCGTAGACCCTGGTGGTCGAGCCCGGTTGGGCGAAGGGAATCGCCTTGGGGGCGTTGCCCCCCCGCAGTTTCGCGTGCAGGGCACCGCGTTGCTCGTCCGACATGACCTGCAGATCGACGCGGACCTCGCGGACGCCCTTGACCGCGCTGACGGCTCGACTGACCCGATTGATGATCTCGTCGCGCATGGGGCAGCCGGACACGGTGAGCAGGATCCCGACGTCGACCGAGCCGTCGTCGAGCACGCGAACCGACGAGACCATGTCCAGCTCGGTGATGGGACGACCGATCTCGGGATCGTGCACCGTCGCCAGAGCCGACTGGACCGCGTCGGGGGAAGGCCGGGATAGGGACAAGGGAAACCTCAGTCACAGGTTGGTATCAGGTGCGGCCCGCCGGGCCGCCTGTGGGTCCACGATAGCCCGCGGGGGACGTGACGGTGCCGGCTCACAATCCCCGTCTGCCGTGTTCGGCGGACCGGGGAGCGTGCCCCGCCCTGTCGGCTTCACGACGGGTGCGGAGCGTGCCCATCGCCATGACCAGGGGTGATTGTGTCCTGGTATGTGCCTGGTATGTGTCCCGGTGACGGAGGCGGCTGCTTGGGACGGTTTTGCGGGCGGGCCGCGACGTAGGCTGATCGTGCGGGGGCGGGAGGACACGATGGCAGTCGAAGAGATGTTCGGCGCCAGCTCCGAGACCGGCGAGGACTGGGTCGACGAACATGGGATGCGGGCCTGGCGTGAGCTGCTGCACTCCCATGCCCACGTGACCCGGGTCCTCGAGGCCGAGCTCGAGGCGGCTCACCGGCTTCCCTTGGCCTCGTACGACGTGCTGGTCCAGCTCGCCGAGGCCCCGAACGGCGAGTTGCGGATGAGCGAACTCGCCCAGGCGGTGCTGCTCTCCCGCAGCGGTCTCACCCGGTTGGTCGACCGGCTGGAACGGGAGGGACTGGTCGCCCGGCACGTGCTCTCCCACTTCAGCCGAACCGAGCAGGACCTGCTCGCCGAGCTGCTGGGCCGGCTGAGCCCGCCGAGGCCGGGTGGCAACGGCCGGGGGCGGCGCGGACGCCTGAGCGGCCACGGCCTGCCGGCAACCGCACCCCGGCCGGCACCCCCGCCGGCACCGTGGCCGGTCATCCGGACGCGATGATCGGGACCGCCCCCCGCGCGGCGGAGACCAACGCCTCGTAGGCCTCCCGGGAGGTGGTCTCGGCCCCGAGCCCCTGAGGCTTGCTGGCGCCGTGGAAGTCACTGGAACCGGTCGCCACCAGCGAGAGCTCGGCAGCGAGGCCACGTAGCCGGCGCCGCTCGACGGGTAGGTGATCGGGGTGATCGACCTCGAGGCCGGTCAGGCCCGCCTTCGCCATCGCCTCGATCACCTCGGGACCGACCGTGACGCCGCGCCTGCTCGCGAACGGGTGCGCGAACACGCTCACCCCGCCGGCGCCGTGGATGAGGCGAAGCGCCTCCCAGACGTCCGGCTGCTCCTTGCCCGCCCAGTACGGTCCGCCCGCGCCGATCCACCGGTTGCTGAACGCGGCCGCCACCTCGGGGATCAGCCCGGTCTCGACCATGACCGCGGCGATGTGGGGCCGGCCCACCGTGCCGGCCGCCAGCTCCAAGACCCGTTCCCAGCGCACCGGATGCCCGTCCGCGGTGAGCCGGTCGACCATCCGACGGGCCCGGGTGGCGCGATGTTCTCGCACCCGGGCCCGGGTCGCCGCGAACGCCGGCTCGGCCGAGTCGAACAGGTAGGCCAGCACGTGCAGGGATACCCAGGCACCTGCTACCTCGACCTGGCAGGAGATCTCGGCGCCCGGCACCAGGGTCAGCCCGGCCGGCAGGGCCGCGGCCGCGCGGCCGATGCCCGCGATGGTGTCGTGGTCGGTGAGCGCGAGGACCGACAGGCCCTGCCCGGCCGCGAGCCGGACGAGGTTCTCCGGTGACTCCAGGCCGTCCGAGGCGGTCGAATGGGTGTGCAGGTCGATGGCCACCCGCTCCATAATGCTTCATAGTGGCAGCTTTTCGCCGCGCGGCGATGATGTGGGCGGCGGGCGGGCGGGAGGTGAGGCCTACAGGTCCAGATCGGTCAGGACCAGCACCCGCTCCTCGGTGAGGTCGGTCATGGCCGAGCGGACCCCCTCCCGCCCGATGCCGGAACCCTTCGTCCCACCGTAGGGCATCTGGTCGGCCCGGTACGACGGGACGTCGCCGATGACGACCCCCCCGACCTGGAGCTCCCGGTGGGCGCGGAACGCGGTGGCCAGGTCGTGGGTGAACACCCCGGCCTGCAGGCCGTAGGCGCTGTCGTTGATCCGGGCGAAGCCCTCGTTGACGCCGTCGACCGCCGCCACGACGATCACTGGGCCGAAGACCTCCTCGCCTACCACCTTGGCGGTGAGCGGAACGTCGGTCAGTACGGCCGGGCTGAGACTCGTGCCGTGGCGCGTCCCGCCGCAGACGACTGTCGCCCCCGCCTCGACGGCCTCGATGATCCACGCTTCGACCCGTTCCGCCGCCGCGACGTCGATCAGCGGCCCCACGTCGGTGGCCGGGTCGGCCGGATCCCCGTCGTGCAGCGCCCGCACGGCGGCGACGATCTCGGCGAGCAGCTCGTCGATGATCGTGCGGTCTGCGTAGACCCGCTGCACGGCGATGCACGACTGGCCGGCCTGGTAGTTGGCGAACAGGGCGATGCGGCCGGCGGCCCGGGCCAGGTCGGAGGGAGCCGCGTAGTCGGCGGCGACCAGCACCGCCGCGTTCCCGCCGAGTTCGAGGACCACGTGCTTGCGGGGGACCGCGTCGCGGATGGACCAGCCCACCGGGCCGGAACCGGTGAAGGACACCACAGGCAGCCGAGGGTCTGCGACGAGCGGGCCGAGGCGGTCGTTGGGGATCGGGAGGACCGACCACGACCCCTCGGGCAAGCCGGCGTCGGCGAGCAGGTCGCCGAGGAACAGCGCCGACAGCGGCGTGCGCGGGGCCGGCTTCACGATGATCGGCGCGCCGACCGCCAGCGCCGGCGCCACCTTGTGGGCGACCAGGTTGAGCGGGAAGTTGAAGGGGGTGATGCCCAGCACGGGCCCGCGGGGGAAACGCCGGGTGAGCGCGAGCCGTCCCTCCCCGGTGGGATCGGTGTCCAGCCTGGTCAGCTCTCCGGCGAAGCGCCGGGCCTCCTCCGCCCCCCAGCGGAAGGTGGAGCTCGCCCGGGCCACCTCGGCACGCGACCAGGTCAGCGGCTTACCGCTCTCCGCGGTGATGAGACGGGCCAGTTCGTCGCCCCGACGGGCGATCTCCTTCGACACGGCGGCGAGCGCGCCGGCGCGGACGTGGGCCGGCAGCGCCGCGAACGCTGGCGCGACCGCCGCCGCGGCGGCCACGGCCGTCTCAACCTGGTCGGGGTCCGGCTGCGCGACGACGGCGACCTCCGCGCCGTCGAACGGGTGCCGGACGGTGGTCGCCGCCGGCCCGGTGGCCGGCTTGCCTGCCAGCCAGAACGGCGTCGGCTCGCTCATCGCACGGATGACCGGTCGGCGCGGGCGGCCGTCGGGCCGCCTGCCGTCGGGCCGCCTGCCGTCGGGCCGCCTGCCGTCGGGCCGCCTGCCGTCGGGCCGCCTGCCGTCGTCATCACCATCGAGCTCATTCTAGGCGCCCGTGCGGGCGGGGTGCCGGCGGCGCGCCCGGTCCCGCCCGAGGACCACCGACCGGATCCCGGCGGCGGGGGACGATGGCCAGGCCAGGCCAGGCCAGGCCAGGCCAGGGCCGCGGCGCGGATGGCCGTGGCCGTGGACAGGGTATGTGCGCAGGCAGACGATCAGGTAGGAGCCGACGATGACCATTCCTAACCAAGCGGCGACCGGAACCGGCCTGCCCGCCACCGGCGGCCCGCGGCTGCCCCAGGAGCTGCGTCTGTACACCGAGATCCCCGGCCCGCGGTCCCGGGCACTCGCCACGCGCCGCGCCGGCGCCGTGGCCCGCGGGGTCGGTGAGACCTTCCCGGTCTACGCGCACGCGGCGGGCGGCGGGGTCGTGGTCGACGTGGACGGCAACTCGCTCATCGACTTCGGTTCGGGGATCGCGGTGGTCAGCGTCGGCAACGCCGCGGACGAGGTCGTCGAGGCCGTGCACGAGCAGATTGGCCGGTTCACCCACACCTGCTTCATGGTGACGCCGTACGAGGGCTATATCGCCGTCTGCGAGGCGCTGAACCGGCTGACGCCGGGTACCCACGAGAAGCGCTCGGCATTGTTCAACTCCGGAGCGGAGGCCGTCGAGAACGCCGTCAAGATCGCGCGTAGTGCGACCGGCCGGGACGCGGTCGTCGTCTTCGAGCACGCCTACCATGGCCGGACGAACCTGACGATGGCGATGACCGCGAAGTCGATGCCCTACAAGAGCGGGTTCGGGCCGTTCGCGCCCGAGGTCTACCGGATGCCGCTGGCGTATCCCTACCGCTGGCCGACCGGTCCCGACCGCTGCGGGGAGGAGGCCGCCGAGCGGGTGATCGAGCTCGTGCGGGACGAGATCGGAGCCGCGTCCGTCGCCGCGATGGTCATCGAGCCGATCCAGGGGGAGGGCGGTTTCATCGTCCCCGGGACCGGGTTCCTGCCCCGCCTCGCCGAGTTCTGTACGGCTTCGGGGATCGTGTTCGTGGCGGACGAGGTGCAGACCGGGTTCGCCCGGACCGGGACGATGTTCGCCTGCGAGCACGAAGGTGTCGTCCCGGATCTCATCGCCACCGCCAAGGGCATCGCCGGCGGCTTGCCGCTCGCGGCCGTCACCGGCCGTCCGGAGATCATGGATGCCCCCCAGGCCGGCGGGCTCGGCGGCACCTACGGGGGGAACCCGGCGGCCTGCGCTGCGGCTCTCGCCGCGATCGACCTCATCGAGTCCGTGGGCTTGGCCGGCCGGGCCCGCCGGATCGGCGAGATCGCCCTGCCCCGCCTGCACGCGTTGCGCGAGCGGTACGACTTCGTCGGGGACGTCCGGGGGCGGGGCGCGATGGTCGCCCTGGAGCTGGTCCGGGGCGCCGGCGACGACAGCCCGGACAAGGTTCTCACCGCCGCCGCGGCCGCGGCCTGCCATCGTCGCGGCCTGATCGTGCTCACCGCGGGCACCTGGGGCAACGTGCTCCGGCTGCTGCCACCGCTGGTGATTGAGGAGTCGTTGCTGCTGGCCGGCCTCGATCTCCTCGACGGGGCGTTCGCGGAGCTCGCGGCGCGCCGTCAGCCTCCCTTCCCGGCCCGCCCGGAGGCGTGACGGAGGGCTGGAGGGTGACGGAGGGGTGGCGCACCCGGCTGTTCGGCACATCTGCTCAGGTGGGGCGATTGCGGGTGGAAACCTGGTGGGGCGATTGCGGGTGGAAAGCCGAGGGCATACCGGTGCCGGAGTGCCGATGTTCGGCGACATCTCCACCTACGCCAGGAGGCGCCCGGTGACCATTGCTGCGGCCTGCCCGCGCTGTCTCGGACCGCTGCGTCCACCCGATCTGTGGAGCAGCCAGTGGCGGTGTGACGATCACGGGGAGGTGAGTCCCTACCGCACTGCGGTGTCGTCGCGGGAACAGGCGCTCCACGCGCTGTCGAGGACCTCGACGGTCCCGGTCTGGTTGCCGCAGCCGATGCCGGTCCACTGGTACGTCAGCGGTGTCGGCTGGGCCGGTGACGAGCGTACCGGGCCGCGTGCTATGGCAGTCGCCGCCGCCGGGCCCTCCCCGTTGGGCGGGCCGGCCGAGATGGTGCTTGTCGCCGAGGCGCCTCGGGTGGGACTCGGCGCCCGGCTCGCGGGCATCAGCGGTCCCGATCCCGAACCGCTGCCCGGCGTACCGGAGGCGAAGGTCGAGGCCGCCGGGCATCCCACGGCGTTGTGGCCGCTGGTCGTATCCCCCGATCGGGCGGCGTTCGTCGGGGAGGCCCGGGGGGTGTGGCTGTGGCTGGTGCTCTGGCCGGCCGACGCGGCCCTGCTCCTGCTGGAACACCTCGTGCTGCGGGACCTGCGCGACGATCCGCAGCTCGGCGGGCGGTCGTTCTTCGGCGCCTCAAGCCAGCATCTGTCCGCGGGGTCGCTGCCCGGGCGGTGAGCCGCCATGGTCACGGGATTTCGGTCACGGAACCCCGGCCCCGGAACCCCGGCCGCTGGGGGACTTTGGTGCACCCGCCCGTAAGCTCGCTCACCATGACGGACGCCGCTGCCTCCCGCACACCCTTCTGGGGAAGCCTCGGTACGGTGGCGCCGCAGCCGGTCCGGGTCGAACCCGCCGAGGTCGACCGTTACCGGCTGGCCGTGATCGTCAACCCGAGCGCGGGTCACGGGCGGGCGATGCGGATGCTCGACGGCGTCCGCGCCGAGCTCGCGCGCTGGGCACGGGACGTCCGGGTTACCCCGACCCGCGACCTCGCCCATGCGGACGATCTCGCGGCGGCGGCCACCGCCCAGGGCCGGGTCGTGGTCGCGCTCGGGGGCGACGGCCTAGCCGGCGCGGTGGCAGGGGGGGTGGCCCGCTGCGGCGGCGTGCTCGCGGTGCTCCCCGGCGGGCGCGGCAACGACTTCGTGCGTGGTCTCGGCCTGCCCCGCGACCCGTGCCGCGTCGCGGCCGGGCTCGCGCACGCCCGGGAACGCCGGGTCGACCTGCCCGAGGTCGGCGGCCGGCCGTTTCTCGGGATCGCGAGCGTCGGCTACGACTCCGACGTCCAGGTGATCGCCAACCGGGCCCGGTGCCTGCGCGGCCAGCAAGTCTACACCTACGCGGCGCTGCGGGCGCTGGCTGCCTGGCGCCCGGCGCGCTTCACGGTGACGGTGGACGACCTCGCACCTCGGGACCTGGTCGGGTGGACGGTCGCGGCGGCGAACTCGGCGTATTACGGCGGCGGGATGCGGTTCGCCCCGGGGGCGGACATCGCCGACGGGCTGCTGGACGTCCTGCTGATCTCGCGCACCTCCCGCCTGACGTTCCTGGCGCTGTTCCCGCGGGTGTTCTCCGGGCATCACGTCGACACCCGGCACGTGCGGGTGCTGCGGGCCCGGCGGGTGCGCGTCGAGGCCGACCGGCCCTTCGCCGTCTACGCCGACGGCGATCCGCTGGCGTCGCTGCCGGCGGAGATTGTCGTGCGCCCCGGTGCCCTGCGGCTGCTCGTGCCGGTTATTCCGGGGTCCTGAAGCCGGATTCCGGCGCCGGGCGGTCGGGTTCGGCCGCGGTGGGTTCGGCCGGGTCCGCGGTCTCGGGCCTCGGCGTGGTCTCGGGGGTCGCATGGTAGTCGATGCGGCCGGCTGCCTGGGGATAGTGCAGGTCGAAGGCCGGGCGTTCGGAGCGGATGCGCGGCAGCGTCCGGAAGTTGTGCCGCGGCGGCGGGCAGGACGTCGCCCATTCCAACGAGTTCCCGTAGCCCCAGGGGTCGTCGACGACGGCGAGTGG
>NZ_CDWTNB010000125.1:3426-12497 GCF_977947065.1 Frankia sp. CgJB1 | reverse complement strand
AGACGTACGCGCAGGATCTCCCGCGCCCGGATCTCGATGTCGCTCGACTGGCCCTCGCCCTGCGCCGACGGCTGGTGGATGAGGATCCGGCTGTTCTCCAGCGCGAACCGCTTCCCCGGCGTGCCCGCCGCCAGCAGCACCGCCGCCGCCGACGCCGCCTGCCCCATGCAGATCGTCGAGATGTCCGGCCGCACGAACTGCATCGTGTCGTAAATCGCCGTCAACGACGTGAACGACCCACCCGGCGAGTTGATGTAGATCGAGATATCCCGGTCGGGATCCTCGGACTCCAGGAACAGCAACTGCGCCATCACGTCGTTCGCCGACACATCACCGATCTGCACACCGAGGAAGACGATCCGCTCCTTGAGCAGCTTCGAGTACGGATCCATGCCGTACTCGCCGCGGGAGGTTTTCTCGATGATGTTCGGCAGGACGTGACGGGCCCTCGGTGCACCGCCGCCCAGCATGATCCCGCTCGCGGCGGGAGGCCGCCCGGTCATCGCCCGCTCCCGCCGCCGGGGCCGAAACCGGTGCGGCCCGCCCGCCGCAGACCGATGCCCGCTCCACTGACCACACTGGGTACCTGATCCACCCGGGCGACCACGTGATCGACGAGACCATACTCCTTGGCCTCCTCGGCCGTGAACCACCGGTCCCGGTCGGAGTCGGTCTCGATCTGCTCGACGGTCTGCCCGGTGTGGAAGGCAATTCGCTCCTGCAGCGTGCGCTTGGTGTACAGCATCTGCTCGGCCTGGATAGAGATGTCAGCAGCGGTGCCGCCGATGCCGCCGTGCGGCTGGTGCATCATGATCCGGGCATGGGGCAGCGCGTAGCGCTTGCCCGCCGTGCCGGCGCAGAGCAGGAACTGCCCCATCGAACCGGCGAGACCCAGCGCGACCGTCGCCACGTCGTTTCCGACGTACTGCATCGTGTCATAAATCGCCATGCCGGCGGACACCGAGCCACCCGGCGAATTGATGTAGAGGTAGATGTCGGCCGCGGGATCCTCGGCGGCGAGCAGCAGCAGCTTGGCGCTGATCGCGTTGGCCACCGCGTCCTCGACCACGGAACCAAGGAACACGATCCGGTTCTCGAGGAGCCGGCTGAACACCTGGTCGTCCGCGGAGCCGAGCCCGGGTGCAGCGGCCTGCGCGGTAGCCCGGTGCGGACCCCCCGGCCCGGCCTGCGTGAGGCGCGGAAAAGATTCGATCATGGTACGTCCTCCCGCCGGCCGTCGGGAATGGGTGCGAGCACGATGGGCCGGCGTCACCAGCGTTGCCGGGAAATCCGCGCCCATGGCGCTGATCTGCTGGCGGCAGATCTGCTCACGGCAGACGCGACGTCCCGTGGAACGACTCCAGCGACCTTCCCCAAGGGGATACCGGACGACGACGCCTGCCCGGCCAGTCCCGGATCCCGTGGCGCCCCCGCCGGATCGTCCGGTCCACCCGGGCGGCACCCGCCGACCCTCGACCCGTGTCGAGCCGACCGCCGGAGGGTGTCCCTGCCTGGGAAGGCCGCAGTTTGATGACGAACCCCAGCCCCGGACCGTCACCGATCTCCAGCAGCGCGGCTCGACCACCACGGGACATGAGGCACCACGGGACATGAGGTCACGCCACCGCGGCCAGGCCGGTGGGGGCGCTGTGCCTCGTGATGCCGGCCCGGATGGCCCGGGCGGGCCGGGTAGAGCGGGCCGGGTCAGTTCTCCTCGGGCCCGAAAGGATCATCGAGAAAATCGAGGAACGAGCTGTCCAGGCGACCGGGACCAAGATCGCCTTGATCAACGACGTCCCGGCGATCCGGGCTTTCCCGCAGCGACCGGGCGGTATCGTCCCGCAGGCCAATCATGAAGTCCTCGGCGAGGCGCACCTGTTCCTGCAGGGATGCGAGCTTCTCCTCGGCCAGGGTAACCCAGGTTCTCAGCCGTTCCCGCAGTTCCCTGCGATGATCTGGGGCAAGATCGGGCTGGCCGATCCGCTCACGCAATGTGATGAGAGACCGCATCTCCTCGAGCGTGAACCCCAGCGGTTTCATCTTCTTAATGAGGAAAAAACGGTCGAGTGCGTCGTCGTCGTACAGCGGGAAACCACCCGCTGTGTAGCCTACCGGCGCGAGCAGGCCAGCATCCTCGTAGAAGCGGGCGGTACGCAGGGACAAGGTCACCAGGGTGGCAACGTCACCGATCCGGTAGCAGCCGTCACAGGCATCGGCGGAAGACCCGGCGCTGCTGGTTATGGACAATTCAACCCTTATCACGTGAGCATGACGACTGGTATTCGAGTGTCAAGCGTCTCTAGTATCGGCCACCCACAGCTACACAGGACCGGTAAAGATCTGGTAATCCATGGCCGACGCCGACCGTGACGTCGGTCACCAACCGACTCCGGTCGCTCCACAGGAGCCCAAGCGCCGGCCGCCACCCCGGATCCCGGTCACCCCGGCGAACCGGGGGGCTCCCACAAAATAGATAGCTTTGCAAAACGGATGGCCTTGACGCAGCGAAGGACCCGGGCGGGCGAGACAACCTGAACGAACCGAACCTCCGGGTAAAATCGGATATCTTGCCGGGATCGGACGATCCCGACGGCTCCGACCTCGGGGCACGGGCCCCCATCATGGCGGTTCCGGCACCCATCTCGGACGAGGTGACCATAGATTCACGAGTCCGTCTACCGTCCGGTCCGCATCACCGTGCAGGCCGATGACGAAGTCCTCCGCGACTCCCGCCTGCTGCCGCAGGGTGGCCAGCTTCTCCTCAGCCAGCACGACCCAGGTATGCAGCCGCTCACGCAGTTCGGTCCGCCGACTCTCGGAGATCGTCGAATCCGACAGCTCGTCGCGCACCGACAACAGCGACCGCATCTCCTCCAAGGTGAACCCCAGCGACTTCATCTTCTTGATGACGAGCAGTCGATCGACGGCCTCGTCGTCGTACAGGCGGAAGCCACCCGGCGTACGTCCAGCGGGAGTAAGCAGTCCGGCTTCCTCGTAGTACCGGACCGCGCGCAGCGAAAGCCCGACCCGCTCGGCAACCCCACCTATCTGACGGGTGTTTCCGCGGGCCGCGCGGAACGCGGAACGATCACGACGCGTCGTGGACACCGTAACCCTTACGTTCGTGCCTCGAAGACTCGGGCTAAAATAGTTGGCACTTGACTCTACGGCCTGTCTTCCGGGGACTTGAACGGAGTCTGCAACGAGGCCCCGCACACCACACCGCCACTCCGCGAACACACCGGAAGAACAATATCCGCCCACGGTAACATCCACGACAACAGTCACCCCGGCGACGTGGACCCCTGGCGAGGCCGCGGGCAGGGTGGGGCCCGGCCCGGGTCGCCCACGTCACCCCACGTCACGGGGGCCGATCGGTCGACGCCGGGATCGTGAACCGGCAGGCTCAGCGCGGACCCCGTCGCTTCGCGCCAGGGGCGGTGGGACATCGGCGGACAGGCCCCGATCGCGGGCCGGCAGAACGAGGAGACGGCTGTGCTGACCAGGATCGACCACGTCGGGATCGCGGTGGCTTCCCTCACCGAGGCCATCCCCCGCTATGAGGAGGCATTCGGTCTGGAGGTCGTGCACCAGGAGGAGAACGAGCGCCAGGGGGTGCGCGAGGCGATGCTGCTGGTCCACAGCGGCAAGACCGGGAACTCCTACGTCCAACTGCTAGAACCGCTGCGCGAGGACAGCCCAATCGGGAAGTTCCTGGCCAAGCGGGGGCCGGGCATCCACCACATCGCCTACGGCGTCGCCGACATCGACAGCGCCCTCGCGGCCCTGACCACGACCGGATTCGATCTGGTCAACAAGACTCCGGTGCACGGCACCGCCGGCAGCCGGATCGCGTTCATCCATCCCAAGGGCCTCGGAGGCGTGCTCACCGAACTCGTCGAGGCCGCCGAGGGGCACTGAGCCGGGCCGGACGGCCCCGCGTTGCCGCCGGCCCCTGTCCGGCCCCTGTTCGGGCGGGGCAGCGAAGGCGCGGGGCGACGAATCCCCGGCGACTGCCCCGGCGACTGCCCCGGCCCAGGACGGATCATGGATCGGGGATCAGCGGTCGCGGATCAGCGGCGGCTTCTCGCGGCGGACACGTTCGCGGTCGGGACCGGATCGAGCGGGACCACCGATGAACCGTTCCACTGGTAACGCACGGTCGCACCACCCGCCGTCGGGCAGCACATCGGATCGCTTGGCCGGTAGAGGTCGTACTGCAGGGCGACGACCCGGTCGGTGGACCAGATCCAGCGAATCGTGGCGCTCGGCTGCGGCAAGTCGTAGCCGACGAACCGGCCACGGTGGAAGAAGAACGCCCGCTGCGGATGCCCGTCCCCGGATGTCGACAGCAGTCCGACGATCACGCTGAGATCGTTGCTCCGGTCATAACCACCGAGGACGATCGGCGTGTACCCCGCCGATCGAACCAACGCCGCGGCGTTGGCGATGCTCAGCGCCGGGGTGCCGGATGTGGACGAGACAGCGGAGGCTGTCCCGGCGATCCCGCCCATCAGGATAAGCGTACCGATCATCACTGAAACGGCAAGTCCGCGACGTAGCGCCATGAGACCTCCCAGGTTCCGTGCTGATCCGACCCAACCTAGATGCCCTCTTCGGTGGGCGCCGACCAGCTAGGGGATATGGCCGGTATGTCGCCGGATTCGGACCGGTCCGCCCCCCGGCCGGCGGATCCGGCAGGCTCCACACCGGAACGGGCGGGAAGCCGTGCCGTCGGGGGGCACTGTCGGGGACCACTGTCGAGGGGCACTACTGTTGGTGGGAGGCGTATCCGCCGGAACCCTGGGAGCTGCGCGGTACGATGGTCATCTTCGTCTGGTTCGTGCCCCGCGCGGCGCTGGCCGGCGCCCCTCCCCGGGCGGTGACCGTTCTCGGCCGGGTCCCGGTGGCCACCGCCTGGGTTCGCTACGATCCGCGTGGCGTCCTCGCCTACCGTGAGGTCATGGCCGCCTTGCTGGTATGGCACAGGCGGCACCTGCACGTGACGGTCCCGCATATCTGGGTGGACAGCCCGGCGTCCCAGGTCGGCGGTCGCGCCCTGTGGGGGATTCCCAAGGAACTGGCCGTCTTCACCGAACGACCGGGCACGTCCACACGACCGGAAACGGCCCGGGACGCCGGCGGCACCCACCTGCACGCCCGGGACGCCACCGGGACAGACGCCACCAGGACAATCGTCGCCGCGGCGGTAAGCCGGGGACAGCGGCTGCCGGGCAGGTGGCCGGTCCGCTTCCGCGTGGTGCAGGATCTCGACGGCCAGCCCCGGGTGAGCCCGGTGCGGCTGGCCGGGCGGCTCGCCCTGCACCGGTCACGATGGGACCCGGCGGCGGAGGGTCCGCTGGGTTTCCTCACCGGGCTCCGGTCTCGGCTCACCGTCCGTCTGGACGACTTCCGGATGATTTTCGGAGCCGGAGCCGGAGCCGGCCGGGACGGCATCCCTCGTCCGGCCCGGCGTGCCCGCCGAGGGGCCTGTCGAGAGGCCCAGCCGCCCCGCCGACCGGCCTGACCCGCCCGGCCCGGCCGCCGCCGTGCCGGAGCCGCGCCGCCACCGCTGTGACGGCGAGCGCACCCGGCGCCCGGCGGAAGGTGGTCAGGGTCGCTCCCGGCACGTGCATCCGCAGGGTGGCGACCGAGCGGGGGCGGACGAACTCGCGCAGCCCCTCCGCGCCGTGCACCCGGCCGAACCCGCTCTCGCCGCTGCCCCCGAAGGGCAGGGCGGGCATCCCGGCAAACGCCAGCACCGCGTTGACGGACACCATCCCGGCGTCGAGCCGGCTGGCGATCTCGTCTCCCCGGGACCGGGAGAAGACCGTCGCACCGAGCGCGTACGGGGTGCCGTTGGCCAGCGTGACGGCCTCGTCGACGTCGGCGACGGTCCGGACGGTGGCGACCGGCCCGAACGTCTCCTCCTGCACGGCGGGGCTGCCCTCCGGCACGTCGACCAGCACGACCGGTTCGATGAAGGTGTCCCCCACCGACTCCGTCCCGCCGATCAGGGCGCTCGCGCCGCGGGCCAGCGCGTCGGCCACGTGGCGGCGCACGATCGCCGCCTGGCCGGGCATCGTCATCGGACCGTAGGATGCGTCCCGGTCGGCGCCGGGACGAACCCCGTCGAGCTCGCGGCGCAGTGCGGCGAGGAAGGGCGCGGCGACCGCCTCGGTCACGTAGATCCGCTCGACCCCGGCACAGGTCTGCCCGCCATTGGACATCGCTCCCCAGACCGCTGTCCGGGCGGCGGCGGCCACGTCAGCGTCGTCGGCGACGATCAGCGGATCCTTGCCGCCGCATTCGATCACCACCGGGACGAGGGACGACGCGCAGGCCGCCATGACCAGGCGGCCGGTCGCGGGCGAGCCGGTAAAGGCGATCTTGTCGACCCCGGCGGTACACAGGGCGGCACCGGTCGGACCGAAGCCGGTGACCATGGTCAGGACCCCGGCCGGCGCGTCCGGATTCGCCGCGGCGAACGCCGCGACCAGATACGCGCCCACCGCCGGGGTGTACTCGCTGGGCTTGAAGACCACCGTGTTACCGGCTGCCAGGGCATACACGATCGAACCGCTCGGGGTGAACAGCGGGTAGTTCCACGGCCCGATCACCCCGACGACCCCGAACGGGCGGTACTCGATCCGTCCGGTGTGGTTCGCCAGGAACGGACCGGGCGACACCCGACGGGTCCGCAGCACGCGGGCGGCGTTGCGGGCCGCCCAGCGGATGTGTTCCAGCGTCAGCAGCAGCTCGATGCGGGCATCGGCGGCGGTCTTGCCGTTCTCGGCGTGCAGGAGGTCGATCAGCTCAGTCTCGTGGCGGACGAGGTGCGCCGCCCAGCGCAGCAGATAGTCGCGCCGCCGTGCCGCCGTAAGCCCCGCCCACCAGCCCGCCGCCGACCGGGCGGCCGCCACGGCCGCCCGCACCTGGGTCGGCTCCATCACCGGGAAGCTCGCGACCACCGCGCCGGTGGCCGGATCCGTCGACAGGAGCGTCCCGATGCCGGCCTCCGGGCCCGCCTCCGGGCCGACCGCGCCAGTCACCCCGGTCTCCCGATTCGCCACGGTCTCCGGGTTTGTCGGGTTCGTCGAGTTTTCCGAGGTCGTCGGGTTTTCCGAGGTCGTCTCCTCGTCCGGGGTCGTCACGGTCGGCCGCATGGGGAGCTCCTCGCCGCTGGTGACGGAACGTCCTTCCCTTACCCGGCGAGGATATGACCGCCACCCGCAGAGAAACGAGTCCCGTCATCCTCAGATCATCCTCAGAGGAACGAGTCGCGGTACGCGGCGAACCACTCCCGTTGCCGGCGCTGATCGGCCGTCTCCTCCGCGGCGACATGGTCGAGCATCGAGGAGGGGTCCGGCGGGTCGAGGGCGAGGGTGTCCCGGCGCAGATCGGCCGCGGCGGCGTCGGCCCGCCGGCGGACCTCGTCAAACCAGCCGGCCTCAACATCGGCGGCGAGCAGCCGACGGAGGCGCTCGATGGGATCCCGGGCCTGCCAGGCGATGATCTCCTCCGGCGGCTGGTAGCGGGTCGCGTCGTCGGAGGTGGTATGCGGGGCCATCCGGTAGGTGTTGGCCTCGATGAGCACCGGGCCGCGACCGCTGCGCGCATGGTCGAGCGCCCAGGTGGTCACCGCATGCACCGCGAGCACGTCGTTACCGTCGACGCGCAGGCCGGGGAAGCCGAACCCGTCGGCCCGGCAGGCCAACCGCACCGGGGACTGCCGCCGGCTCGGCGTGGAAATCGCCCACTGATTATTCTGGCAGAAGAAGACGACGGGCGCACCGAAACTCGCCGCCCACACGAATGCCTCGTTGGCATCACCCTGGCTCATCGCACCGTCACCGAGATACACCATCACCGCCAGGTCGGTATCGGTGTCGCCGGTGCCAGTGCCGCCAGTGCCGGTGCTGGCGGCGCCGTCAAGGAGCACCCCCATCCCGAAACCGACGGCGTGCAGCGTCTGGGCCGCCAGAACAATCGTGTAATTAGCCATATTGTGACGGTGCGTATCCCAGCCATCGTGACTCACTCCTCGCAGCAGCCGAATCACCTCGACCGCCGGGACACCGCGGTGCCAGGCGACCGCGTGTTCCCGGTAACTGGGGAACAGGTAATCCCGGGGACGCGAGGCCGCGGCGGATCCGACCTGCGCGGCCTCCTGCCCCCGCAGCGGAATCCACAGGACCAGCTCACCCTGACGTTGCAGGGCCGTGGCCTCCTCGTCCAGCCGGCGGGCCAGGAGCATGGAGGTGTAGAACTCCATGCGCAGCTCGTGGTCGGCGAGCACCGAGAACCGAGAATCGGTGACCAACGAACCATCGGGGGCAAGCAGTCGGATGCCGCCATCGTCGAGTTCACCCGCCGCGGGCGAGGTGTTCTCCCCGAACGCACCGGGAAAATGATGCGGAACGGGACCGCCCACCGAATCCGGTTCGAGCCGCTGCATCGGCCCGCCGGTAATCAGTTCCGGATCCCGTACGACATTCATACCGAGTACCCCTCCCCCACCCGAAGATCACAGGACGTCCTACCATCGGAAACCATCGAAAAAGAGCGGTGTACCCGTGCGACACTACGCGGTGCGGACGGGGTGAAAACACGGGCGAGGTAACGACGAGATTCCGGCCACAGGATTCCGAGGCCGCAGGACGATGCCGGGAAGATGACGATGCCGGGAGAATACTGACTATCGTGAAGCACGTGGGCGTCGTCCGGTCTCTGCTGCTGTTCATGGTGGCCGCGGTCACGGAGATCGGTGGTGCCTGGCTCGTGTGGCAGGGCGTGCGCGAGCACCGCGGGCCGGTCTGGGTGGGGCTCGGGATCGGGTTCCTGGCCGCCTACGGCTTCGTCGCGACCCTCCAGCCGGACGCGCACTTCGGCCGGGTCCTCGCCGCCTACGGCGGGGTCTTCGTCGCCGGTTCCCTGCTCTGGGGCGTGACCGTCGACGGCTTCCGACCCGACCGCTACGACCTCGCCGGAGCCGCGATCTGCCTGCTCGGCGTCGCCGTCATCATGTACGCCCGGCGCGTGTGACGGCTGACGGCTGACGGCTGACGGCT
>NZ_CDWTNB010000125.1:0-2802 GCF_977947065.1 Frankia sp. CgJB1 | reverse complement strand
GCACAATATGGCTCATGGCGCGCACCGCGGAACGTGTACGGGTCGTGCTGGAGCGTTCCGGTGGACTTCTCGGGCGCAGCGTGCGCCGCGGTCTGGACACGGCCGATCTCAGTAAGCAGGAGGCCGAGAACCTGCGCCGCCTGGCCCGCGAGGCGGTGCATCACGGCGATCTCGCGGCCACAACGGACGCTGCGGATGCCGGTCAGGTAGATTCCACCGAGGCCCGGGGTTCCACCGCGCCCCGGGGTTCCACCGAGGCCCGGGAGCGGCACGACATCGGCGCGGACCGGTTCGTCTACACCCTGGAGATCGACCGGCCCGGGGAGCACGCGGTGCGGACGTTCTCCGAGCCGGTGCCCGACGAGGTCCGGCCGCTGCTGGCGCTGCTGCGCACCGCGCCGCTGCTGCCCGCGAGCCGTCCCTAGCGGTGTCGCTGACAGCGAGGTTGACCACCTCGCGCACCGCGGACCCAGTCGTCGACGACTGGGTCCGCTTCGCCAGCCTGGACCGGCTACGCCTGCCCGTCCTCGACCCAGTACCAGCCGAAGGACTGCACCTCACCCTCCAGCGTCTCGCCTTCACCGACCAGATCAGCCACGCCGAGGTCGACAAGAGCATCGAGGAGACACGGCGGCGCTTCGCAGGCGTCCAGGGGAGCTGGATACGCTTTCGCTCCCGAGAACCGTGTCCAGCTCGTTCGCCCAGGCGAACGACGCGCCTGGCGCGGCACGCTGAACCATCGCCCAGGCCCATCGCTCAGGCCGCCTCCCGCGGCCTTCGTCGCCGCGTAGACGGCGTTCCCCGGCCAGGAGTGCTGCCCTCACCGAGGCGATGGCATTAATGATCATCCCGCCGGCAGTCACCAGCCCTACCAGCCCGGCCACACAACCGCTCCCACTACTGGCTCCCGCTGCTGGGTAGATGCGTCACGCAGCGTCGTGGAAGACCAGGCCGAGAGCGTGACGCCGGCCCGAGCGGACGGTGCTCACCCCGTGGCGCACCGCCGAGGCGGACCAGCCGCGGGCGGAGCGCACCGGCCGGTCCCGGGTCGTGAAGACCAGCGCGTGCCCCTGCGGCAGGACGAGGGAGGTTCCGCGGGACTGGGCGCGCATGCGCTGCTCGACGAGCAGGAACTCCCCGCCGGTGTAGTCCTCGCCCGGCACGTCGAGGCCGATGACGACCTGGAGCGGGAAGACGAGTTCCCCATAGATGTCGCGATGCAGCGCGTTCCAGTCACCCCGGCCGTAACGCAGCAGCAGCGGCGTCGGCCTGGTCTGCCCAGCCTGGTGGCACCGGCCGAGCCAGGAGCCGAGGGTGTCCGGCCACGGGGCCGGCCGGCCAAGTCGACCGGCCCAATCCCGGGCGACGGGCAGCAGGTGCGGGTAGAGCGTCTCGCGCAGCCGCTGGACCAGTTCTGGGAGCGGATGGCCGAAGTATCGGTACTCTCCTGACCCGAACCGGTGCCGGGCCATGTCGACCGTGGAGCGGAAGTGCCGCGTCTCGTCGTACAGTTCCGCGAGGGCGTGGCACTGCGCCGGGGTGAGGATCCCAGGGGTGAGCGCGCAGCCCACCACGTCCAGCTCTGCTCCGATCGGCGCCCAGTCGACGTTGTCCGGTGACGGTAGCCGGCCGGTACCCGTCACGACCAGGCCGCCGCCGCGTCCAACATCGGCGCGTCCAACATCGGCGCGAGTACCCCCTCATGGCGCAGCAGCGCCTCCTTGCGGGCGAGTCCGGCCGCGTAGCCGCGCAGGGTGCCGTCGGCTCCGATCACGCGGTGGCAGGGACGCACGAGCAGCAGGGGGTTCGCGCCGACCGCGGCGCCCACGGCCCGCACGTCGCCGCGGGCGGCGCCGGTCCGTTCAGCGAGGCGGCCGTAGCTGGTCGTCGTCCCGTACGGGATGGTCTCCAGCGCCCGCCAGACCCGTTCCTGGAACGCAGTGCCATGGGTGAGGAACTCCAGCTCGAAGACCCGGCGCTCGCCGGCGAAGTACTCCTCGATCTGCCGGGCGGCCTCGGTGAAGGACCTCGGGGCACGCCGCCAGTGCGGCGCCACCGTCACGGCTCCCCTCTGCTCAGGCATGGACAGGGAGCTCAGGGCGATCCCGCCCGCCACGCCGTCCGATTCCTCTCCCACCAGTTCCTCTCCCACCAGCAGCAGCTCGCCCAGCGGGCTGTCCAGGGTCGTGTAGACGGTCATCGGCTGTCATCCTTTCCCGTGCCATCGATCCTCCGCGGACCGGTGCCGTCGTCGACTCGTGACTGGTCCGGCGACTGACCCGACGATGGTCCTCCGCTCCCGGCCCCCACAGATGGTGCATGGCGTAGGAGCGCCAGGGCCGCCAGGCCGCGGCGTCCGCCAGGGCCGCGCCGACCCGCCGCATCCCGGCCCGGGCGGCCACGTCACTCTCCAACAGGACGTCAGGGTCGCCCAGTGCCCGCATCCGGATGTAGCCCGCCGTCCACGCACCGACGCCCCGCAGGAGCAGCAGCTCCTTCTCCGCCTCGTCGCGGTCGACGCCCGGGTCGAGACGGACGGTGCCGTCGGCGAGCGCGGCGCTGAGCGTGCGCAACGTATCGCGCCTGCTCTGTGGCATCCCCGGCTCGGTCAACGACGCCTCGGCGAGGTCGGTGACCCGCGGAAACAGGTGGGTGAGACCACCATCGGGGGTGGGAAGCGGTTCCCCGTACGCGGCAACCAGCGCGTCGCCGAGCCGCCGCCCCGCCGGCACCGAGACCTGCTGGCCCAGTACCGCGCGGACGGCGAGTTCGTGCGCGTCGGCGGCACCGGGCGCGCGTAGG
>NZ_CDWTNB010000124.1:0-11984 GCF_977947065.1 Frankia sp. CgJB1 | reverse complement strand
GTGTGAAGTAACCTTCCACGGCTCATTGAGTGACATTTGCAAAGGAGAACTTTGGAGTCCACCTCTGTTGGCTTGTCTCTACAAGGAGATAAGACTGTAAATCCTAGGTACTGCTCAATTCTATTTTGAAAATGATGCAGAATCGATCGACGGAGGCGATGGTTCTCGCCAGGTCACGGTATTTCTGCTTGAGCCCGTATACCGCAGCCCGGTTGGTGACCGCGGTCTGGCCGCAGATGAGGATGACCGGCCTGGTTGAACCGGGAGGCGTGAACCTGGCGACGAGCGCGTATTCTCGGCGGCCTTTCTCCAGAAGGAACCTCCGCTCGCCGACAACGAAGGCCCCGGAATCGGGTTGGCCCGGTGCGATGGGACGGACGGCGACGCCCGGCAGGTGCGTGGCCAGGTGGCCGCCGGTGCGAGGGTTCGACTCGGGGCCGCCGAGGCAGAACTCCGTGCGGTCGCCGTTGATGTCGTAGAACTCGTCGCATGAGTGCACGGAGATCGGGCAGCCGAGCTCGCCGGCGAGCGTGGCGACCTCGATCATCGCATGGACGTCGTGACGGCTGACACTTCCGGGTGCGTCCCATGTGTTGTTCATGATAACGAGGCATGTGCCGCCGGCCTCCAGACCGAAGAACTCCACCTCGCGACGCAGGGCACGAATGTTCTTCGCCCGCTGCCAGAGCCAGACCGATCCACCGCTGAGGACGCTGGTCGCGAGCCCGATCGCGATATTCAGGAATACCGCCGTCAACCTGCTCCCCTCACCGTTTCCAGCCGGGTGGACGGCGAGATCATCCTATGCCGGCGCGGCCGGTGGCCGGGCCGACGTCCGCGGCGCCGGCCCGGCCCAGCCCAGCCCGGTTCACCACGCGGTACCCACCGCCCCGGTCGTCGTCGGGCGGTGATAATCCCGGTGACGCGGTTGATTTTTCATGACATGATCCTTTCGGCTGCCAGGTGCTGATCACCGATGATCATCGCGGCTGGCTATTCGGGACGGCATGTCTTCGCTTCCGCCCGTACCAGGCGATCGAATCCCGGTATCTCCTCTATTACCTCGGGCATCCCGCGGTTCGTGGTTGGACCCTCCGTAACGCCAGCGGGTCGGCGGTACCCACGCTGACCGCCGGGACCATGCGAGCGATGCCGCTCCTCCTACCACCACGGTCGATACAGGAGGGAATCGCAGGAATTCTCAGTGTCTTGGATGGCCAGTCCGCGGTTCATGATCGCATCAGTCGGGCCGGTGCGGGTGTGCGTGATTCGCTTCTTGCCCTGCTCGTGAGTGATGCGATCCTGCGGGACGGGCCGCCGTCATCTGGAGAGCGGCGACAGCGAGCGGGCACGTGGTGCATCAAGTGACGTTATGACCGGGTCGGCATCAATCGGGGTGAGCCGCCGACCGAGGTGGTCCGCGCTGTCGCCCGCGCGGTGATGCGGCCCGATCTCCGCATTGACCAGGATGCGGTGGTTCATCACGGTGTGCTGGGCGGTGTACAGCAGGTTTGGGCCGGACGGGGTGGTGACAGCCTCCTCGGGGATAGGACGCTGGGTGACATCAGCGAATGAGATCGGTGGATATCTGGTCGGCGCGGGTGAGATGATCCTCCACGGCGGTCAGCCAGGCGATCGGGCGGCTTGCGTGTGGATTGTGGTCGGCACCGGCGATCACCGCGAGATGGGCGTCCGGCACGGATCGGGCGAGCGTCTCGGCGGCGTCACGAAGACTGAAGTCCCGTTCACCAACGATGACGGTGGTCGGGGCGCCGATCTCGCCCAACCGTTCCGTGAGGGACGGATAGCTGCTCAGGTCCCGCCAGAGCGCGACGATCGCGTTCGGATCCATCTGGCCGAGCCCCGCCACCGTGCGGTTCCGGCCGGCGTGGACGGCCGTTGCGATCGCCGTCGCCCCCGCCAGCAGGACGGACACGACCCGCTTCGTGATCCCGCCCGTGCCCGTGGCGGGAGCGGCGGCGGTGTCAGCGAGAACCAGGGACCGCACCCGTCCCGGATGGTCGAGCGTGTAGCGCAGCGCCACCACCCCACCCATCGAGTGGCCGATCAGGTGGACGGCGGGCAGCCCGAGTACGTCGACCACCGTCGCGAGGTCCGCCACCAGCTGATCAAAGCTGTAACCCGCCCGGCCCGTCGTGGCCCAGCCACTCGCGCCATGCCCTCGCTGGTCGTAGGTGATCACACGGCGGGACGCGGCGAGCTCCGGAGCCACCGCGGCCCAGCCCGCCGTGGTGCCGGCGATCCCGTGGAGCAGCAGGACCGGGATATCGTCACGCCCGCCGCGGACCGTCCCCGGGCTGCCGTCGGACGTCGTGGTCCGCGTCTCATCCTGGGCCCGTGCCTCGTTCGGGGGACGGTCGTCCGCCCGGAGGTGGTCCGGGGGCGGGGGAACCGGTGGCCGGGGAAGCTCCGGTGGGGGATCGTCGGGTGGGAAACCCTCCGGCCGTAGCTCTTCGACGTGCAGTTCCAGATAGTCCGGACCCGTCGCCACCGCTACCCGCCGCTCCACCGAGATCACCACATCTCCATGGTCGCGTCTCGCGGGGCCGGACAGCCCCCGATCGGGTGATCGGGGGCTCGCCGAGCGGCAGGCGAATCTTCGGCTCATGCGACGCATCCGGAGAATCTCGACAGCGCCGGGCGGGGTCGAAGCGTCCGACGAGGAATATCCGGATCGGGAGAAAGCGCGGACGGGAAGAACGCCGGCGTAGGGGCGCAGGGGTAGAGAGTTAGGACGCGGGCGAGGGGGAACGACATGGCCGAGAAGGACGGGTGCCAACGGGCCGGGTTCGGGCCGTTCGTCCGGGAGCCGCTGGAGGGCGTGCGCCGGATCGCGGTGCTGCGGGCCAGCGGGCTCGGCGACTTCGTGTTGGCGCTGCCGGCGTTGGAGGCGCTGCGGGCGGCCTATCCGGACGCGCATCTGGTGTACCTCGGTCTGCCCTGGCACGTCGAGCTGTTGGCGGGCCGCTCGGGACCCTGGGACGAGGTGGCGGCCATCCTGCCCTGGCCCGGCGTGTCCACCAGCACGCAAGGACCCTCGCCGACCGGTACGGCCCCGACCTCCGCCACCACCGACGACCTACGGACGGATGGCACTCGAGCCGACGACGAGGTGCGAACGGATCGCGTGCGCGACGGCGGGGTGCGCGACGGCGCCGTGCGCGCGTTCGTCCGGCGCCACCGGGTGGCCCGCTACGACCTGGCGCTGCAGCTGCACGGTGGGGGCGCCCATTCCACCCCGCTGGTGCACGCCTTGGGCGCGCGGTTCACCGCCGGTGGCCGGGACGTGGGAGCGCCGCCGCTGCACCGGTCCGGTCCGTTCCGTTCCGGCATCTGCAACACGAGACGTTGCGCAACCTGGAGATCGTGGGACTCGTCGGGGCTTCCCCCGTCACCCTGAACCCCGGATTGACCGTGACGGCCGACGATCGCCGGGCGGCCGCCGAGGCCATGGCAGCTGCCGAAGCCACGGCGGGCGCCGAGGTCACGGCCGGGGCCGCCCCGCTGGTTGTTCTGCATCCCGGCGCGAGCGATTCGCGTCGGCGCTGGCCCGTCGACCGGTTCGCCGGAGTCGCGAACGCGCTCGCGGCGGACGGCGCTCGCATCATGATCGTCGGTGTAGCGGCCGAGCGAGCCCTCGCTGAACGGCTCGCGGCGGGCGTGTCGGGGCCCGTGGTGAACCTGGCCGGCCGCCTCTGCCTGCCCGGCCTGGTGGGGATTCTCGCCACCGCCGACCTGATGATCGGTAACGACTCGGGGCCGCGGCACCTCGCCGGTGCACTCGGTATTCCGACCGTCGGCGTCTTCTGGTGCGGCAATGTGATCAACGTTGGGCCGCTGGAACGGGCCCGCCACCGCATCGCCACGTCTTTTCAGACGACCTGCCCGGAATGTGGGGCGAGTCAGGCGCACGGGCGATGCCCCCACAACCCGTCGTTCGTCGCGGATGTATCCGTGGACGAGGTCCTCGTCGAAGCCCGGAACCTGCTCGCCCGGGACTGGCTCGCCTGGGACTGGAAGGTACCCCCGGGTCCGCCTGACTCGGCTCCGCTCGATCGGCCAGCCGCCGTTCGATGATCGGGACGGTCAGCCGATTCCCGCGTGCATCTCGAAGTCCAGCGCACCGATGCCGACGAGCCAGTACACCCAGTCGGCGTCGCGGGTCGGGGCGACCTGTCCGCCCGGTGGCTGGTAGCCGACCCGCCTCGCCTTCTCCAGCGCGCCCGCCAACCGGTCGTTGAGCGAGGTCTGCTTGATCCCCAGCCGGTCGGCGGCGGATTTCTTGGGACGTGGATCCGGGTTACGCAGGGGCGGCCACCGTAGATGCTGCTCGAAGACCACGCGGATCGCCTCGGTCTCCTTCTCGGAGAGGCGATCGACCTCGTTGCTCTCCGTCACTCGATGATCGCGGGCGATCCGGCGGACGCCGGTCGGCTCCGGCTCGCATAACAGCAGGTAGCTGCGCTGCGGAGTACCGCGCAGCCAGATCGCGGTCGGCCGGTCGGTCACCGACACCAGCCCGCCCTGCTCGACGGGATACGTCGGCTGCCCCCAGTTCCGGACATCGGCCTGGTTCAGGTTCGCGATTTCCACATTCCAGCCGCCGCCCGGCGCGGCGGACACACGGGCGGCCCGGCGGGAGAGTTTCCGGTCCGGCGGGCCGGCGGACAGATGCCGGTGCGACGCGGCCTCGTCACAGACGTCGTCCGGGGCGGCGCCGACGCACAGCTGGTCGAATTCGACCCGATCGTCGACGAGGAACCGCAGCCGCATGGCGAGCGAGTGTAACGGTACCTTTCCGCAGGGTGGTTTCGGCCCCTCCGGTCGCCGCTTCCCCGGCGATCTCGTCCGTGCCCGGATACCGGTGTGGGTCAGGCGTTGCTGCCGTCGGCCCCGCGCACCGCCCGCGCGTGAATCTGAAACTCTTCGAGGTCGGAGCCGATGAGACGACCGAGAACCCGGATCACGTCGGAGCGTTCGATCGCCACCGGGCGCCACAGGATCACGGATTGGGCTTCGCGCAGACCGGCCTCCCGCGGGAAGGCGAGCAGGCGTCCGCAAACCCAGCTGAGCCGACGTACCTGAGTGGTAATCGGGAAGGCCAGGATGACGCCGTTCTCCACCCGCACCGCGACCACCGGGCGCCGCTTGTAGCCGGCACAGTCCGAGAAGTCGACGCGGGCATCGAGGACCATCGCGGGCCCCAGCGACGTCCACGGAACCGGCCGCAGGTGCTTGAGGGAATTCCCGCTCGGTCGCGGCTTGCTCGTCGTAGTCGATACCGATCGGGGATGTCCGTCCGGTCCGGACGCGTAGCGGGCGAGGTAGTCCGGCAGCGGCTGATCGTGCCGAGTGCGTCGGCGGGCCTGCCGGGCCCGGTCACGGGCAAGTTTCTGCAGTGGGTTGCTCCGCCTGGCCGGGACCTGGCGCTGAGCGCGGCGGGAGTTGAACTCGGGCACGGTGCCTCCGGAAGGTAGTAGGCCGTTGCCACCGACCGTCGCAGAAGCCGCCGATGACGACCAGACCGATAGATGTCGGTTATTGCTGTCCTTTACCTGACGAGGCCGAGCGATACCGTCATATCGCGCGGACAGGCATACTGCAGATCCTTCGCAATCTTGCGGGAGGAAGGGGGGACCGTCGTGCACGTCGCCGTTGCCACGACCATGGACGCTGATCGTCTGGATGATTCGGACGGTAGCGTCGGGATGCCCGCATCCCACGCCCCGGCAGATGTGATCGGGAAGCACCGTTGACCGGCCCGGACGGACCTGTGGTTTCGCCGGGCGACCCGGTTCCGGCAGTGATCACAGTGGTCGTGGGCGGGGACTCCTCCGATGTCCCGGGCTGCGGCGTCCTGGACGGCTCGCGCGCCATCGATGGTGACGTCGCCGGGATTGATCCTTCCGGGGCGGTGACCGGTTCACCCGGAGCGCAGGAGGCGAACGAGCTCGGAGGCCCGGACGAGCCGGCGGCCGGGCAGGACGACAGCGACGAGCTGGAAGACGCCGCAGCCGCCGACGACGCGGACGTGGACACGGACGTGGACGTCGCCGACGACGTGGACGTGGACGTGGACGCCGACGTGGACACCGACGTGGACGTGGACGCCGCAGCCGCCGACGACGTGGACGCCGACGTGGACGCGGACGCCGACGTGGACGAGGGGGCCAGCGCGGTCTCCTCACGCCATGCCCCACCCCGCGTCGCCTTGCCCACGGCGAGCGCCGAACTGATCATGCCTGCGCGGGTCGAGCTGAGCTGGCCGGAACTTCCGGGACTGCCGCTGGTTGATCTGCTCGACAGCTATTCCGCCGATGCTCCCGCGGTCTCCGCGGCCGCCCTGCCGCGCGCCTTCGTCGAGATCGGCCGCAGCCTCGAACCGTTCCATCAGCAGGGCGTGGGGCTTCTCGCGCCGTGGAGCTTCAGGTGGACCGGGCAGAGCCTCACCCTGGCCGTCTGCGATTTGCTGGACGCGGGCAGGCACGACCCCGTCGACCCCTGGTTCGTCACTCCGGCGGGGGAATGTGGTCCCGCCCGTGACCTTCGCCTGTTCGCCGTAGTGCTGTTCAAGGCGCTGACCGGCGAGTGGAGTAACCGGGACGCCTCGATGCTGGCGATGGCCGGGCTCGCCGCCGGCGAGTGGCTGCCCGGCGCCGACGCCGCGCTGCGGGCCTGCCTACATTCCGAGCATGGTCGCCGGGCGGCCGGAGCCGGTGCGCTGGCGTCGAGGATCGCACCCTTCGTCTTCCCCGCGCGCAACGAGCGGCTGACGACCGTCGTCGCGTGCGAGAGCGTGACGGGCTGGCGCAAGGCGGGCGGCAACCCGGAAGGCGACAACGAGGACGCGGTCGGCTGGGCGAAGGTCGAGGACCCGTCGGACGGCACGACCACCGCCTGCGCGGTGCTCGACGGCATTACCGGTCCCGGTGACGGTTCGGGACGGTGGGCGGCGCGGGCGCTGCTCGCGGCATTCCGCCGCCGGTGGAAGGACGGCGAGACCGAACCGGAGCGGCTGCTGCTGGACGTCGCGCTGCCGCCGCCGCCCGCGCCGCTGAGCCGCCGGGCCGCCGCGGTGGCGGTGCTCGCCTCGATCTCCCGCGGTCGCGCCGACATCGCGACCGTCGGGGACTGCCGTGCCTATCTGCTGCGCCGCTGCGGCGACGGCTTCGCGGCCACCCGGCTGTCCAGCGAGCACAGCGTGGTTGCCGAGGCGATCGTCGCCGGCCAGGCTCCCACGCCCGAGGAGCGCGGCATCGTGACCGAGAGCGTCCGGACGGCGCAGCGCGACCGCGGTGGCGACCAGAAGGGTGCAGCTCGCCGACGGCGACCTGCTGATCCTCGCCACCGACGGGGCGTGCGAGGCGGGCGTCGACACCGCCGAGGACATTCCGGGCGTGGCCGACTGGAGGTTCTGCGACGTGCTGGAGGACCTCGCCTCGGTCGCCCGCACCCCCGCCGAACTGGCCTCGTTGCTCTGCCGTCGGGCGGAGGACCTCGGTGGGCACGACAACGCCACCGTCGCGGTGATCGCGATCCGCTCCGCCCGGGAGAAGGTGGTCGCCACCCGGACCAGACCGCGCCAGCGGGCGATGCTCACCGGCGTCGGCGAGTCCCGCGGCGCCGGCACGCGCATCCACGGGGAGCCGCACATTCACGGGGAGAAAGGAAACCGATGAACGACAGGGACCGGCTCGGCGTCGAGGGCCGGATGGACCGGGGTGTCACGAAGCCGGGTGGGGTGCTCCGGCTGACGATCAGCGTGGCCGATCCGCCGCGGGGCCGGCGGGAGGTGGCAGTCGCTGTCGCGGTCGACGCATCCCTGTCGATGCTGCATCCAGCGGCGCCGGACGCGGTCAGCAAGTGGGAGCTCGCGCAGCGGGTCCTGGAACGCGTGCACGGCCTGCTGCCCGACGGCTGTCCGCTCGTGCTGGTGCGCTTCGCCCGTGAGGCACGAGTGATCAGTGCCGGACGCCGGCCCGACCGCCTGCCGGCCGTCGACGGCCCCACGAACAGCGACGCGGACTCCTATACCAACATCGGCGACGCGCTCACCGTCGCCGGGCGGGAGCTGCTCGCGCAGGCGCCGGACGCGGACGTCTACCGGGTCTTGCTCATCACCGACGGCGAGGCCAACATCGGCCGCTGGCAGCTCGAGCAGCTCGCCCACATCGTCGCCGGGCTCGGCGACCAGGGCATCGGGACGGACGCGCTGGGCATCGGCGTCGACGCCCGGGACGAGGCGCTTGCCGAGATGGTCGGGGTGTGCGGCCAGACGCAGCACGTCTGGGCGGCGGCCGAGGACGTCGACCGGATCGACGCGATCGTCTCGTCGCTGATCGAACCGGTGGTCGGCGCGGCCGCGGGGCGCGGTGAGCTGCGGGTCCTGATCCGACCCGGCTGGACGGTGGAGGCGCTGCGGCGGATCAAACCGCAGCGTCACCTCATGAAGGTGCCGCCACCGACCTCGCGCGGCACCGAGCTGCGGCTGCCGCTGCCCGCCGTGAGTACCGGCGAGGACCGTCCGGTCTTCCTGCTCCGGCTGCGCGCTCCGGACACACCGCTCGGCGCGCACACGATTCTTCAGGCCCGCGGCGGGGTGATCGCCGGTGGACGGCGGCTGGCCGTGGACAGCCGGGCCGACCCGCAGGCCGCGCAGCGCTTCCGGGTCACCGTCGAGGCGGATGTCTTCCCGGACGCGGAATCCTCCCTCGAACACGAGGAGAGCATCGCGGAGTTCGACGAGGAGATCGCGAAGCGGGCCAGCTTCGCCCATTCCCGGGAAAGCGTCACCGAGTTGTTCCGGAACGCGGCGCTGTGGGCGGCGGACCGTGGATTCGACGATCTGGCCGACCACTACAACGCGACGCTACGGGCCCTCGGCCAGGGTGTCGCGCCGGCCGATGCGGTGTCGGGAGCCCGGGTCCGGGCGACCCGCACCAGGACCCGGACCCGTGATCTCGTCGAGGCGGGCCCGGTGCCCGGCCGGCCACACGGCGGGGCGGTGTCCCGTCGGCGTCTCGACGACGTTCTCGGCAACAGCTGACAACCGGTAGGAGTCCCATGTCCTCGACGACGGTGCTGTTCGACGTCAGTAACATCACCCGGGACGGTTCGCCGGGCAGCTTCGCGCAGATCGGTCTCGGCTGCGCGCACGGCGCCCGCTGCCCGCGCGGCTGTTCGCCGTGGAGGCCGCCGCCCGCCGTGCCTTCGGCGCCGACGCGACCTTTCGCTATGTGGCCGACAACAGCCTGCGCGGCCTGCTCGACGACCTCGCCCCACTGCAGCGGTACTACCGTGACGGCGCCCTGGTCTGGGCGGCCGAGGCCGATGACATCCTGCTCGAGGAGGCGAGGGCCGTCGGGGGGAAGGTCGTCAGCAAGGACAACTTCTACGGCAAACGCAACATCGACGCCCACGCGTGGATCCAGGGCGACGCCTCGACCTTCTTCGGATGGAAGGTGCTACCCGCAGCCCCGGCGGGCGAGAACGTGAAACTGGTCCGTCGGGCGATGAACCGGATCGACACCGCCACCTGGGAGCGGGCCGCACGGCAGGACGAGGTGAAGGCGTCGGGCCTGAGGGGGCGGCCGGAGGTCGTCGCCGCCGCCCGCGCCAACGCCTATCGCTGCGTGACCCCCGACTGCGTGAACGCCCGGCTGGGGCCGCTCGTGTCGCCACCGATGCGCGTGGCGGGGCACGGCCAGGGCGCCCGGCTGGTCTGTCCGCTGTGCCGACGCCCGGTCCAGGAGATCGAGACGGATACCGGGCAGGCGGCCGGGGACGCCTCGGGCGCGGCGGCGCCCGAGACCCCGATGCCCCCGGCGTCCCCCGTGCCCCCGGCGCCGCGGGACGCGCCGGCTCCCCGGGGAGCGACCGAGCCCCTGGACCTGGATGCCCCGGACCGGCAGGCGGGCCCTGGCGAACCCGGGGAGGGGGCCGCAGGATCCTGGCGGACGCGTTCGGGGATGCGCTCGCGGACGCCGCCATGATCTTCGATGCTCCCGCCTACATCCCGCCCTCGGGCACCGCGGGGGCGCCGACCATCGTCGGCCTGCCCGTGCCGTCCGGCGCCGGGTGGGGTCCCAGGGTGGTGGCGGGTCCGGTCGTGCTGCAGATCGAGGGTGGCGGCACCCATCGTCTCGTGACGTTGGAGGTGGGCACCACGGTCGTCCTTGGGCGGCATCCCGAACGTGGGACCCGGCGAACGCATCGTGCTGGGACGGCAACCGAACGCCGTGCAGCGGACGGCGGACGACCTGATCGTCGTCGACGTCTGCGACCGGCTTCAGGTCGACGCCGCCGGCCGGGTCTCGCGGCGCCATCTGATGGTCGGCAACGAGCGCGACGGGACGGTGACGCTCACCGATCTGTCGACGAACGGCTCCTGGCTGGGTTCCCGGCGGCTGACGCCGGGTGTCGCCGAGAGGTGGGACGGCGAGGAGCCGGTCTGGCTGGTCCGCGACGTCGTGGGCCTGGAAGTGCGTGTGACGGCACCCTGGCCGGCCGGCGGGGTGCTCGGGAGCGGCGGACCCGGCGGCGGTGGGGTACTCGGAGGTGGCCGGTGAGTACGGTCGCCTCCGATCTGGAGATCGTCGAACGGTTGCGTTACGGGGCGTCCTTCGCGTCGGTGCCGCGCACCTGGGGCCGTGGCCGGTACCGCTGCGTGCGTCATCTCGCCGAGGGCGGCCAGGGTTACGTCGAGCTCGCCCGGGACTAGTGGAGCAACGCCCTGGTCGTCGTCAAGGGCGCATGGTGGGGCGGCCGCGACCACGACATCAACCCCGAGTACGCCAGGACCCAGTACGAGAAGCGCTCGATCGACGTCGAGGACGCGGTCGCCGTTCAGGCGGCGCTCGGCGAGATCACCCATGGGGTGCCGGCCCTGGTGGACGTCGTCTACGGGCCCTCGCCGACCCGGCACGACCATAACGCGCTCGTGACCGGGGGCAACGAGCGGGAGGCCGAGCGGTACAACCGTGAGGCGTTCATCGTCATGCAGTTCATCGGTGACATCGGACAGATGGTGCCCACCACGCTCGACTCCCGGGTCACCGAGTCCGGCCCGCTCAGCGCCCGCCAGGTCGTCGAACTGGCCGACCAGATCAGCGCCACGCTGGAGGCGATGCACACGATCCGACCGCAGCGGCTCTACCAGCATGAGGAACGGATCAGGGGGTACTGGGTCCACGGCGACATCAAGCCGGAGAACATCCTCGCCGCCGGTGACCCACCTCGGTACTCGCTCGTCGACTTGTCGACGGCGGCGATCGTCGAGCCGTCGGCCAAGGTCATGCCCACCACCGCGACCCCGGGCTATGCCCCGCCGGGAGCCGAGCCGCTCAGCCCGCAGTACGACCTGCACTGCCTGGCGGCCACCCTGCTGTTCGCGCTGACCGGTGACCGCCCGGACGACTGGCTCGGCGGGGCGACCGAGGCCAGGTCGGCCGCGGACGCCGCCGGTTCCCAGGCGGACGCCGAGGCGCGGGACGAGAAGCTGCGGCAGTTGCGGGGTGAGCTCGCGGCCCGTCGCGTGCACCCCATGCTGATCCGCCTGATCATCGACTGCCTGCCCGCCGATCCGCGCTTCCGGCTCGGCACCGCCACCGTGCTACGTGCGGAGATCGCCGCGGTGCGCACCGCGCTGGTCGCCCGCGAGGTCCTGCCGGATGAGGAGCCGCAACCGTGAGCTGGTGGAACCGGAGTCCGTGGGGGAGCCAGCCCGACGGTGGAGCGGGCTCGAACGGCGGGGCCTTCCAGGGCGGTCGGACGGGATCGCCCGGCGCGGCGTCTTCGGGTGGTGGCGGGTACCCGGCCGGCACCGCGGGTCCCGCCGCCGCGGACGACTTCGACGACTTCGCGGACCCCGAGCCGCTCCCCGCCGGACCCGCCGGACCCGCCGGACGGCGCCGCGTCGGCGCAGCGTCGGCGCAGCGGGGACACCGGCCGGCGCGGACCGGAGG
>NZ_CDWTNB010000123.1:0-12132 GCF_977947065.1 Frankia sp. CgJB1 | reverse complement strand
ATAAGGCTCTCCGGGCGCGATCGTGGAGCCACACTGGGCGGTGCGGGCGAGAATGATCGCCGTACGGTCGTCGCCTTGCCGCCCGGGCGCGTATCGGCGAACCGCGTCGAAGGCGTCGTCGAGCAGCGCCACCGGCGTGCGCGTGGGATCACGGAGGATCTCGGCGATCAGCCGGTGCAGCCCGAACTGCCGCCCGGCCTCGTCACGCGCCTCCACCAGTCCGTCGGTGTAGGCGAAGAGCACGTCGCCCGGTTCGAGCCGCAGCGTCTGGATTCCCCACGCCCCGGGCTCCGCGAGCAGGCTCGACATCAACGGGCCCGTCGGAGGCAGCCGAACGACCTGCGCCGTTCCCAGCCCGGAGCCGACGATGGAACCGGGTCCCGGCACCCGCCCGGGCTCGGGGCCGGCACCGTTCGCCCCATCCCCCGACCCGCGGGCCGATCCGACAGCATGCGCGGGTCCAACAGCAGCCGCCATGGCGGATCCGCCCACCCCGTCACCGGGGCCGCCTCCCGGCCGGGCGGGATCGCGGGGGCCAACCAGGTGAGCGGTCGGAGCGGGTACCTCGCGTGAGGATGCCCCGCCGGGAAGCACCGCGTCCGCGGGTACCTTGCCTGTGGGCAGCTCGCCCACCGACACCGCACCCACCGACACCGCATCCACCCACCCCGCGCCCGCGGGCAGCTCGCCCGCCGAGGCCATGTTCCCGGGCACCGCCCGGCGCAGCAGGAGCGTGTCGGGATGACCGGCGTTGACGTAGGACAGGTCCCCGGTCCGCGGGTCGACAACGGCGATGATCGCGGTCGCGAACATCTCCTCGATCTCACCGAGGTTGTCCACCGTCCACTCCAGGGCCCGACCGGGATCGATCTCCGTCGACAGAGCCGCGTCAAGCAGTTGCTTGAGCCGCAACGCGAAGACCCCGGCCGCGGCTCCATGACCGGAGACGTCACCGACCACGACGGCGACCCGCCCGTCGGGCAGCTCGAAGGCGTCGTACCAGTCCCCCGCCAGTTCGCCCTCGGCCGGATCGACCCGGCCGTGCAGGACCAGGCCGCGGGCCCGCAGGAGCGAGGGCGTGAGCGCGTCCCGCAGTGCGATCACAGCGGGTCCCTGCTGGGCCAGAGCCTCCCACGACCGCTCGTTCTGGCGGACGAGCCGCACCAGCTGGGCGCGCATCGTCTCGACGTCGGCGGCCAGCTCCACGATCTCCTTGGGGCCGACGGAGGGGATCCGGGTGTCGTAGCGACCGGCGGCCACCGCGTTGACGGATCGCTGCAACGCTCCGATCGGGCGGAGCAGCCATCGGCGCGAGATGATCATAATGGTCAGCAGGAACCCGAGGATGACGAACATCGCACTGGCCAGCGAGCTCAGCAGCAGCACGGAGGCACTCTCCACCCGCCCGGACGCCTCGACCTGCTCGCGGTCGATCGCCACGGCGAGCTCCGCGACCTCGCGGCGCAGCAGGTCGAAGTCCTGGCGCGCGTTGGTGCGCACGATATTCCGGGCAGCGGCGGTGTCTCCCCTCGTCATCGCGGCCAGTTCCGGCTGGACAACCTCGCGACGCCAGTCCCGGTACGCCCGGCCGACTTCCCCGTGCTGCGCGCGCGGCACGGGGAAGTCGGCCAGCAACGCGTCCAGCTGTGCCATCAGGACCGGGATGGAGCTGGCGGACTCGTCGTAGGGGACAAGGAAACCCCGGTCCCGGGTGATGATGTAGCCACGCAGAGCATTCTCCTGGTCGACGAAGTCGGCCAGGAGCATCGCGGTGGTAGTCGCCGCCGGGTCCAGATGCCTGCTCCGCTCCGTCGCGGCATGACGTGACCGCAGGGCGGAGACCACGGCCAACACCAGCATCACGATGATCGAGATGCTGGCGAGCAACGTCAGCACCCGGATGCCGCGCCGAAGGCCAGCCGTCTCGCCCATGTGCAGATTGTCGTCCAGCCATCGGGCGCCGGTTGTGTCGGGTGACGTGCGGGGTCCCCCGGGGAGGCTCGTACGACAGCTACCCCATCTCACGGATGGAACGATGAGCGCCGCACTCAATGTGCTGCGCCGAATGATCGCGAACCTCGGCGGCGGCGCGGACCTACTCCAGCCTCAGTCTAGCCCCAGACTTTCACAGTGCTTGTTTGATGACGTGTTGGAAATGAGTAAACATAGCGGCACGTTGCCACTCTTTCGGACAAGGCGGAAACCTCCGGATTCCCACGGCACCGAGCGCTCCGGAGTGCCGGGAGCTGGAACGGTGCCTGTGGTCCACTCGTTAGGCCTGCTGAGCACGGCGGATCCGAGCCGGGATCCCGAGCCGGGGACTGGTCCGGCCACTGCGGCGCCCGGCGCCGACGGCGCCCAGTGCGTACCGCCGGGAGGCACGGGAGTTCGATCGGCCCCCGTGCCGGTGCCGGTCCCGCCAGCGGCCGCGCCTTTGGTCGACCACGACGGCCTCCGCGGGCACGACTCCCCATAGAGCACGGTGGATGACGGAGTCACGGTGGAGGGTGACGGATCGACCGATCTCCGGGAGTTGAATGCATGATCTGGGAGGCTGTCAGACGATGACTTCGGGTTCGGTCACCGAACCGACGCACGCATCGAACGTGGCTGGTCGCCCCCACGGTGCGGCGCGGCCCCCGCGGCCGGCCGGGCGGTCGCCCGAGGGCCCGGCCGAGGCAGCGATCTGGACCCGCGGGCTCGGCAAGCGGTACGGCGATCGGGTGGCGGTGGACCATCTCGACCTCCAGGTGCCGCGCGGGACGCTGTCCGGTTTCGTCGGCCCGAACGGGGCCGGGAAGTCCAGCACGCTGCGCATGCTGCTGGGGTTGATCCGCCCCACGGCGGGCCAGGGGTACGTGCTGGGCGCGCCGATCTCCCATCCGGCCCGCTACCTGGGCCGGGTCGGGGCAATGATCGAAGGCCCGACGTTCCATCCCGGGCTGTCCGGCCGGCGCAATCTGGACCAGCTCGCCCTGCTGCGTGGGATCGGCGGGCGGCGCCGCGCCGATCGCGCGCGGCGGGTCGGGGAAGTCCTCGCACAGGTGGGCCTGACCGAGCGGGCCGACGACCGGTTCACCGCCTACTCCCTCGGGATGAAGCAGCGCCTGGGCATCGCCGCCGCTCTGCTGCCCGATCCCAGCCTGCTCATCCTGGACGAGCCGACGAACGGCCTCGACCCGGCGGGCATCCGGGAGATCCGCGCGCTGCTGGGCCAGCTGGCCGGCACCGGCATGACGGTCTTCATGTCGAGCCATCTGCTAACCGAGGTCGAGCAGATCTGCGATCATTTGGTGATGATCAACGGCGGGCGGATGCTGTTCCAGGGGCACGTCACCGACCTGCTCGCCGCCGAGGATCCCCGGATCCTCATGGTGCCCGAGCGGGACGACGACGCCCGCCGCCTGGCCGGGCTCCTCGGCGAGACCGGCCTTCGGGTCGAGATGGACCTCTGCCCCGGGCCGTCGTGCGACGCGGGAGTCGGCGAACGCCATCCGGTGGTGACCGCCCATGCCCGCGAGGGGGTGGCCGCGGACCTCAACCGACTGGCGATGCGCGCCGGCATCACCCTGCGCTCGCTGCGCACCCATCGGCCGAACCTGGAGGAGACCTTCCTGCGCGTCACCGGCGAGATCGACGGCGACCTCATTCGTTCCGAGAACACCCCGGACGGCAGCGTGCCCCCCGTGGGAGCCGGGCTCGACCCGGCCCAGAGCCGTGCAGGTGCCACATGATCACGGTTTTCCGCGCCGAATGGGTGCCGCTGTTGCGGACCCGGTTCCTGCTCGGGACGCTGGGGGCGGTCATCGCCTCGGCCCTGCTCGGCACCGTTCTGACCTTCGTCTCGGTGAGGCACAACGACTTCGATGGCGACCCCGTCACGGCCAGCGGGCTGTCCGCCGCGAACGGCGTCGTGCAGGGGGTGCAGGCGGTCAGCATCCTGCTCGGCGTGGTGGCCCTGTCCGTCGTCGCCGCGTCGCTCGCCGGCGACCATGCGCACGGGACCCTGCGCAACCAGCTCGTCGCCCAGCCGCACCGGCTCCGGCTTCTCGCCGGCAAACTGCTGGCTCTGGCGGCGTTCGTGGTTCTCGTCATCACCGTGGCGACCGTGGTCTCGGTCGCGTTGTCCTTCGCGCTCGCGCCGCTGAAGGGGGTGTCGACGGCCGCCTGGAGCAGCGCGGCGGGGCTAGCCGAACTGGGCAAGAGCTTCGTCAACCTGTGCGCTGGATCGCTCGGCTACGCCGCGCTCGGCGCCCTGGCCGCGATCGTCTTCCGCGCGCCCGCCGCGGCGATCGCGGTCGCGGTCGCCTACGCGCTGCCGGTGGAGATGCTGGTCACGCGCATCTACGGTCCCGCCCGGGCCTGGCTGCCGGTACAGCTGATGGAGGCGATCACCACCGGTGGCTCCGCCGTCGCCACGCCCTACGCCGACGCGCTGCTGCGCGGGCTGGTCTACTGCACCGCGATGGTGCTGGTCGCTGTCGTCCTCTTCTGGCGCCGGGACATGACCTCATAAGGGAAATGGGAAATAAGAACGTTATTTTGTCCCGAGTGTCCCTGGACCCCGAGCTCCCAGGAACTCAGAGCTCCCAGGGACTCAGTGCCCGAACACGTCGGAGTCGAGGGCGTCCGCCTCCCCCGCGGCGCCCCGGTCCAGCCCGGAGATCGCGGCGATCTCCTCGGCGGAGAGCGTGAAGTCGAAGACGTCGATGTTCTCCGCCAGGCGCCTGGGGCTGGCCGACTTCGGCACCACCACGATGCCCAGCTCGATGTGCCAGCGCAGGACGACCTGCGCGGGGGTGCGCTCGTGCGCGGCGGCGATCCGCGCGATCACCGGTTCGTCGAGCAGCCCGGTGCCGGCGCCCAGCGGGCTCCACGCCTCCGTCACGATCCCGTGCTCCGCGTGGTAAGCGCGGATCGCGGACCGGCCGAGTCGGGGATCGAGCTGGATCTGGTTCACGTCCGGCGCGACACCGGTCTGGGCCAGCAGCCGGTCGAGGTGGGTCGTCTTGAAGTTCGACACCCCGATCGCGCGTACCTGGCCGTCCTTCAGCAGCTCGACGAGCCCCTTCCAGGCCTCGACGTACCGATCCCGCCACGGGTTCGGCCAGTGGATGAGGAGCAGATCGAGGTAGTCCAGCCCCATCCGGCGGGTGCTCTCCACCGCGGCCCTGCGCACGCCGCGGACGCTGTGTGAGCGTTTGTTGAACTTCGTGGTGACGAACAGCTCCTCGCGGGGCACGCTGACGGCGCGTAGCCCGGCGCCGACCCCCTTCTCGTTGCCGTAGTTGTGCGCGGTGTCGATCAACCGGTAGCCCAGCCCGAGCGCCTGTTCCACCACCCCCTGGACCTCCCGGTCGTTCAGCGGCCAGGTTCCGAGCCCGAGCCTGGGCATCCGGGCACCGTGCGCGAGCGGGACGGTGGGGACAGGCGAGAGTGCCACGGGCGTAGGACCTCTCTGGTACGAAGATCTGGTACGAAGAGATGCCGGGCGGCCGACCGGATCCGCGCTCCGGCCGGCCTCCGGGCATCCGGGCGACCCGGCCGCGATGGATGTGGTACCCACGTCGGCGAGCGAGACCCGGGGAAACGGGTCCGAAGACCCGGAGGGCAGACTGCCAGTATGAGCACCGCCAGGGACGACAGACTCGCGGTACGGCTACCCCAGGACGAAGCCGAGATCATCCGCTCGGCCGCGGAGGGTGAGGGCCTGTCCCTTGAGGACTTCGCCGTCGAGGCCATGAAGCGATACGCGCGAGAGGTTCTCGCCGACCGCCGCCTGTTCCGCGTCCCGGATGCCGACTGGAGCAAGCTCGAGGCGCTGCTCGACACGCCGCTGCCGGACTCCCCCCGGCTGCGCCGGCTCCTCGACGAGAAACCGGGCTCGGAGCAGCCGGAGCACCTCGCCACCTCTGCCCGCCTCCCGGTCGGCCGACCAGCCGGCCAGTCGACCGGCGGTCCGACGCGGTCCGACGCGGTCCGACGCGGTCCGACGCGGTCCGACGCGGTCCCAAGAAAGGATCCTACGCAGTGCCCCTCGCCAAGCCCGCGGCCCTGTCCGAGGGCCCGGACCGGCTCACCTTCAACAGCGGTGACGACCTGCTCGACGGCTGGCTGCGCCACCACGCCCTCGAACACCAGCAGGACCGGACGACGAACACGTTCGTGATCGTCGATGGTACCCGGGTCGCCGGCTACTACTGCCTGGCCACCGCCGCCCTGGAAAGGATCCCCGGTTCACGCCGGTGGTCGCGCCGGTCCACCGGACCCGTTCCGGCGATGTTCGTGGGGCGGCTCGCGGTCGATGTCCGCTACCAGGGCCGCGGGGTCGGCGCCCAACTCGTGCGGGACGCCGTGATGCGGTCGCTGACCGTCCATCGCATGGTCGGAGTGCCGCTCCTGCTCGCCCACGCGATACGGCAACCCGGCCGGGCGTTCTACCGCCATCTCGGCTTCCTCGGCACCCACGTCGACCCCTACCTGCTCGCGCTGCCGCTACACGGCGCCGCCGGCGGGGGCTGAGCGCCGCCGGCCCCCGCA
This sequence comes from Frankia sp. CgJB1, assembly GCF_977947065.1. Classification (NCBI taxonomy): domain Bacteria; kingdom Bacillati; phylum Actinomycetota; class Actinomycetes; order Frankiales; family Frankiaceae; genus Frankia; species Frankia sp. CgJB1. The sequence goes on along the minus strand of NZ_CDWTNB010000123.1, from coordinate 5,592 downwards.
GGCCCCCGCCGAGCGCCGCTGGCCCCCGCTGGCCGCCCGTCACCTACTCGTCGCCGAGCAGCACATCCAGGTTGACGCGCAGCAACCACTGATCGAGCTTGAACGGGGGGTACGGCCAGGGCAGGCCGTCGAGCACCAGCTGGTTCACCGGGAGCCACAGGCTGCGCCGGCGGGCGTCGACCGCGCCGCGGCGCACCCCGACATACCAGGTCGCGGGGCCCCGCAGCCTGCTCAGCCCCACGTCGATCGACCGGTCAGTGCGGAAGGTCATCCGCGTGCCGCGCCCCGCCGGCCGCACGACCTGCACCAGGCCGTCGAGCCCGGCGAGCAGCACCGCGCCGGTGGCTGGATCGACGGTGATGCTGCGCACCAGCCCACCCCGGTCGGTGCCCGCGATCAGGTAGTCGGGGCGGTTGGCGATGCCCCAGGTGTCGACCGGCCAGTTGCCCGTGGCGGGGGCCCGGGTCACCAGGCCGCGTTCCCCATCGATCTTCGGGTAGACGGCGAGGGTCTCCGCCCGCAGCCCGTCGGCCTTGGTGCGGGCCACGTACAGGGTGCCGTCCGTGCCGAACACGGCCGACTCCATCCGGGAGCCGTCCTGAACGGCGCGCACCGCCGTGCTCTTCGGGCTGATGGTGCCCCGCGACGCCGAGTAGGAGAACTCCTGCACGGGGAAGGGCTGGGTCCGGAAGTCCAGCCCGCGCACGTCACTGATCAGCACGAACCGTTCGTCATCAGGTTCGCTGGTGGGATCGGCGACGACCTCCCGCGGGTTCACGACCAGCTCGAGGCCCAGCGGGCGGGCCTGCGGGTACTGCCAGTGCGCCCGCACCCGGCCGGCGAGGTCGATAACGAGCAGGGCGCCGTTGTCGGTGCCGCCGACCCCGGTCCCCAGGTACTGGGCGATGACCAGGTGCCCGCTGCGGGGCAGCCGGGCGATCGAGGACGGCCCGCGCGGTGAGCGCGGCTCCAGCGGCGCGAGCACCGGGAAGGCCAGCGCCGCCACGTACGGCGGGGCGGCGCTGGCGAGCTGAGCCGCTGTCCTGGATACCGTCTGGTCGTAGGCCCACCGTCCGCCCAGGGAGTCCCGCCGGAGCTGACCGATGCTCGGCAACTCGCCGTCGACGGAGGTGTTCCAGCCGAAGAAGGGCATCAGCGAGACGAAGACCACCCGCTCGGTGCCGTCCGGGCCGGGCACGACGATCACGTCCGAGATGTCCCCGCCGCCTACACCATGGTAGTTCGGGTCGGCCCGGGGCAGGCTCGTCTGGCCCTTCGTTGAGGGGATCACCAGGCGGGTGAACCGTTCGGTGACTGGCTCGAAGATCTTGATCTCCATGCCCGTACCGGTCAGCTTCGCCTGGTCGTCGGTGAACGGAGTCGTCGCGAGGAAGACGGTGCCGTCCGCGGCGACCGCGGACAGGAAGGCGGCCTGACCGGGGCCGAAGCCCCAGCCCGGCACCTCGGCGATCTCGATGGCCGACTGGTCGTCGAGGTTTCCGAAGGTGCCGGGTGCGCCATAGATGGTCAGCAGGTTCCTGGGCAGGCCCGCCACCGCCCCGGCCGGCATCGACGGGCCCACGGTGACCCCGCCGACCGGTGCCGAGGGTCGGCTCAGCGGCAGGTCACCGGAGGAGGTCGGACCCGAGGACGAGGAGAGCAGGCGCGCGGCGACGAGGGCGCCGGCGGACGTCGCGCCGAGGCCCACGGCCGTCGCGAGCAGGCGGCGGCGGGTAACGGCGAGCGGCGAGCGCACCGACCCCGACGACCCGGGAGACCCGGGAGACCCGGGAGAACCGGGCTCACCGCCGTCCGCGTTCGGACGGGTCTGGGCTGGCATCAGCGGTGGCCTCTCCGCGCGGGGTGGGCTGGGACTCGTCGGGCAGAGGAACTCCTCACACCCGGGCCGGGACCCCCTCGCCGGGCTGGGGGTCAGGTAGTCCCACGCCCCCCGCCGGCCGCCGGTGCGTCTCGGCGGCCCGCGCCGCCCGGCGGTCGGTGTGATGCAGCTGGACCACGAGCAGGCCGACCGCGAGCGCGGTCACCGACTCGGCGGCGAGCGCGGCGGTGGCCGTGGCCATCGATCCGCCGCCGGCCGAGACGAGCGCCCCAGCCGTCGCCACGGTGGCGACGGCGAGCACGCCGACGACCCGGCGCACCCCGGCGCCGAGCAGGTACGTGGTGAACATCAGGGTGACGGCCAGCAGGGTCATGCTCAGCGCGAGCACCGACAGCGCGGAGGCGGCGTCGGTGAGATGCGCCCCGAAGACGAGTCCGATCAACCACTTGGCCGCGAACAGACCGAGCCCGGCGAGGAAGAGCCCGGGAGCGACGACGAAGACCAGCGCCACGACCAACGTGCCCCCGGCGGGGCGTCCCTCCTTGCGCCGTCGTGCCGCCTCGGGCAGCAGGAAGTTCGCGACCGCCAGCCCGATGAAGACCGGTACCTTGCAGGCCGTCGAGATCGCCGCGTAGCCGCCGACCCCGGAGGACCCCAGCCAGCCGACGATGACGACGTCCATATTCTGCAGCAGGGCGAGGGGGATCAGCACGCCGAGGGCGACGGTGGTGTCGGCGATGACGCTGTGCCGGGCGCTGGCGCGCGGCGCCGGGATCGGCAGCGGAATCGGCCCGGTGGCCGGCGGTGTGCCGTCGTCAGGCAGCACGGTCGCCCCGCGCTGGGACACAGGCGCCCCGCGCCGGGACACGGGCGGACGCGGCAGCCGCGGGGTGCGCGTGACGGCCCACCGGGCGTGCTCGGCGCCGACGACGACGCCGAGCACGATGCCCAGGCCCGCGCCGTTCACCCCGAGCCCGCCCAGCACGAGCACGATTACCAGGCCGATCCGGACGAAGTCCTCGACCACGAAGTTGACGGCGAGGCGCGGATAGGCCCCCCGGGCCTGCAGCAGGCCGCGTTCGACGCACAGCAGCGTCCACAGCGCGGCACCGATGGTCGCCTCGGCGATCGCGAGCGGATGCGGATAAGACATCAGCGCGGCCACCGGCCGGCACAGCACCACCGCGACGATCGCGGAGATCACGATGCCGACGCCGCAGGCGCCCCGCAGCCGCCGGATCCAGGACCACTGCTCGCGCCGGGTGCCCCCCGGCCCAGACGTCTCGTGCTGCACCACGGCGATCAGCAGCGCGTTACCCGCGACCGAGAGAATCAGGAAGATGCTGACCTGCACCGACACGGCGCCGTAGGAGTCCGGGTCCAGCGACCGGGCGACGATCAGGTTCATCAGCAGGTTGCACCCGTTGACGAGCATGCCGGCGACGGCCAGCGCTGCCGGACCGGCCAGCAGGCCCGTCACAGCCTCACGCGAGGGCTTCGCCATCAGTCTCCCTACCGGGAACGGGACACGTCGAATCACTCACAGCGAAACACCGACCATGGTAAGTGGCCGACGATTTTCCGACATCGGTAGGTTGCAGGCGAACGTTGCAGACGAACATGGTAAGCCCTGGCGAGCGGAACGAAACGGAAGGAATGCCACCGGTGACGGGAAGCCCCAGCGTGACACCCCCGGAAGGGTCCGACGCACCGCGGAGGGTCCCGGGAGCGCCGGTACCTGCCCACCCTCGCCGGCCGGCACGTGGTGTTCCTCAACTGGCGGGACCGGGAGCATCCGCAGGCCGGCGGGGCGGAGCTGTTCTGCCAGTCGATCGCCGAACGGTTCGCCGCGGCCGGCGCCCGGGTCACCCTGCTGACCTCGCGGGCCACGGACGGTGAACGCCCGGGTCCGCCCGTCGCCGAGTCCGTCGGCGGCGTCGAGGTGCGCCGCGGGGGCGGCACCTTCGGCGTCTATCCGTCGGTGCTCGCCCGGCTGGCCAGCCTGGGGCGGGCCGGGCACCGCGTCGACGCCGTCGTCGACTGCCAGAACGGGATCCCGTTCTTCAGCCCCCTGGTGCTGCCGGCGAGCACCCCCGTCGTGCAGGTGCTCCACCACGTTCATCAGAAACAGTTCCCGTTGTACTTCCCCGGGCCGGTCGCCCGGGTCGGGCAGCTGCTGGAGGCGCCGGGCAGCCGGTGGGTCTACCGGCGCCGACCGGTGGTGGTCGTCTCCCCCTCGACCCGCGCCGAGGCCCGTGACATCCTCGGCCTGCCCGGCCCGCGCTTCCTGGTCCCCAACGGGGTGACCACCTCGGCCGCCGGGGGCTAACTCGACCGCTGGGGCCACCGCGTTCACGGGCCCGGCTGGCGGCGGGCCCGCAGGCTCGGATGGCGGCCCCGCGACGGCACCCACCATCGTGTGCGTCGGCCGGCTCGTGCCGCACAAGCGGCTCGACCTGCTCCTCGACGCGCTGCCCGCGCTGGTCGGGGCGCATCCCGGGCTCACCGTCCACATCATCGGCGACGGCCCGGACCGCGAACGCCTGACCGCCCGCGCGGTCGCCCTCGGGCTGACCACCCCAGATACGGTGACCACCACCGACCCGGGGGCCGCTCCGGGCTCGGGAGGCACGACCGACCGGGACGGTGACGCCGTGCGCTGGCACGGCTACACCGATGCCGCCACCCGCGACCGGCTGCTTTCCTCGGCCTGGCTGACGGTCAACCCCTCGCATGGTGAGGGCTGGGGGCTGTCGGTGCTGGAGGCCGCCGCCCTCGGGGTGCCCGCGGTGGCGTTCCGGGTCCCGGGGCTGCGCGACGCGGTCCGGGACGGGACGACGGGATGGCTGGTCGACGAGGGCGAGCCGCTGGAGAAGATCCTCGACACGGCGCTATGGCTACTGGCCGAGCCGCCCGCGGCGGCCCGCGCCTGGGCGGCTGGGTTCACCTGGGACGCCAGCGCCGAGTTGCTGGCCCGGGTGGTCACCGCCGAGATCGACCGGCTGGCCGGACCGGCGGCGAAGCGGGCCGAAGCAGGGGAACAAGGCCGCGCGCCGCAGCGGGGTCGGGGACCGGATCGGGGCCTGGAGCGCCGGTGCCGGGACGATGACCTCACGCACGCCCGCTTCACCCTGCCGGTCGGCGCCCCCGCCCGGCGTTGCGCCGCACGGACCTGGTGTACCGGCCGGATCCGACCGGCCCGGAGATGATCGCGGTCCTCTACGGTGCCGGCCCCGCCGCCGCGCGCACCGCCCTGACCCGGGCCGGAGTCGGGGTCGGCGCGCTCGCCGACCTGCGACTACGCCCGGCGACCGGCGAGGACCTGCTGTTCGCGGCCAGCCGTGACCTGGCGGCATCTCCCCCGGATCCGGGTCCCGACCCGATCCCGACCGACAACCGGGACGATCAGGCGAAGGCCGGAGCGCGACGAGCAGCCTCGAACATGCTTTCTACGGAGCTAGAAGGAGCAGCAGGACGGCCCCTGTCTCACGGATGAGACACTGATATCCATCATGTCCTCCCACAGGATTTCCGAACATTTACCTTACGGCATATTTTCTGGAGGGATGGCGACCGAAGGGTAACACGAATTGATCACATGGATATATAGCTCAGCTTGGTGCAGCAAACGGCTCAACCATCCTCGTGCAGCATCCTCCTCAGCAAGAACCTGAAAGCGCCACCCAAAAGGGCTGCGGAAACGACTACCCAGATGCCTGGGATTCCAGCAAAAGCCGGTATCACAATCAATG
>NZ_CDWTNB010000122.1:0-12247 GCF_977947065.1 Frankia sp. CgJB1 | reverse complement strand
CGTCAGCGGGCCGGCGTGCGCAGCTATCGCGTCGGGCGGCTGAGGCACGCGATGGTCCGGCCAGAGCCCTTCGAGCGGCCCGCCGGCTTCGACCTCGCCCGCTGGTGGGCCGCGTCGAACGAGGACTTCGCCCGGACCCTGCTGCGTTGGACCTGTCGGCTGCGGTTATCCCCGGTTGCATTGACCCGCCTGCGGCAGGTCGTCGATCCGTTGGCCGCGCGGGAGGCCGTCGCCGCGGCGGGCCCGCCTGACGCCGACGGCTGGCGGGAGGTGGAGTTCGCGACGGAGGGGCTCCAGGTGGCGCTCAGCCAACTGTGTGCCTTGGCGGACGGGGTCGTGGTGCTCGCCCCTGCCGAACTGCGTGCCGCCTTCGCCGAGGTGGGTCGGCGCATGGCGGAAAACAATATGGCGGAAAACAATATGGCGGAGAACAGTGCTGCCGCGGCGGTGGGGAGCAACGCTACCGTCGCGGGAGATCGGGAGATGCCGGTGAAGGAGGTCGCGCCATAAGTACCGGCGGGCTGCTCGTTGTCGCTCTGGTGATGGCCGTCGGCCTGGTTGGCGTCGTCCTCCCGGTACTACCGGGCCTCGTCCTGGTCTGGGGCGCGGGTCTGTGGTGGGTGATCGCGGACGGTGGGGGAGTCGGCCGCTGGATCGTGCTGGCGCTCATGACCGCGCTGTTCGTGATCGGGGTGCTCACCAAGTACGTCCTGCCGGCTCGGGCTACCGCCGGTCGGGGGGTGCCGTGGCCCAGCCTGGCCATCGGCGCGGTGTGCGCGATCATCGGCTTCTTTGTGGTGCCGGTCGTCGGGCTCCTGATCGGTGGAGTGGTCGGGATCTACCTGGCCGAGCTGGCGCGGCTGGGGGATGCGCGAGCGGCGGGCCGTACGACCTGGGCCGCGATTGTCGCCTTCGGGGTCGGTGTGGTCGTGGAGCTCGCCGCCGGCGTCGCGCCGGTGCTCGTCTGGTTGGTCGGCGAGTTCGTTGCCTGACGACGCGTGACGACGCGTGACGACTCGTGGCGGCGCGCTGCTGGTTCCGGTCTTCCGGAGTCCGTGCGGGCCGGGAGTCCGCGCGCCCTGATCCGGGGAGCCGGCCGGCCCCGAGCCTGGTCAGCCGGTCTCCCGACGGCGTCCTCCGCTGCATGATCGCTATGTTAAGTAGGGGTAACCATTTCCGGTGCTCCGTGGTTGCCACCTCGTCCGTCGTGTGCGGCTGTTAGTATCGTCCGAGTGATGCTGATGGAACGTCTCCTGACGGATCTCAATGGTGGACGGCGAATGTTCCACTCCGAATTTCACCGGGCTATCGGATCGAACTCCGGATGAGTGCTCCGGGGCGAACCTGTCGAAAATCTCAGAAATTCATACGATATTTTTTCCTCTATTGTTCAGAGCGGTCGTGGTCGAAGCCACGGTGCCTTTTTCTGTCGCATTCTTCCGGGGCTCCGCAGTGGTACCGGGCGCGCCCGCGGAGTCACCGGCCGATGCGGCGTCCGTTCTTCCCCTCGATGTCCTTCCCTTCGACGTCAAGGATTGTGTGGAGGCATCCGGCCGCCGGGTTCCGCGGCCGCGGTCTGGTCGAGGCCTGACGACGTGACCGGGAAACGTAGCGCGCAGGCCCCGTCCTTGAGGGCGGGGAGGATGCCAAGAGAGGAGACCGTCCCGTGCGTGTCCTGGTGATCGGATTCGGGCAGGCGTTGCTCAACCAGCTGGGTTCGGCGCTGCCGCCGGGCAGTGTCACCCTCGTCGAGGACCCGGATCTGATCGACCGGCGGCGGGTGCGGCCGGCTGTCGAGAAGCTGCCCTGCGTGGCGGCCCTGCTCCCGGCGGCCTACCACCAGAGCGAGGACTTCCTCCCCGTCGTGCTCGCCGCGGCGGCCACCGGGGGACCCTTTACCGCCGTCGTCCCGGCCCTGGAGCATAGCGTCCCCGCTGCGGCCTTGGCCGCGGCCGCACTGGGCCTGCCGGGCGCGGGAGTCGGGGCCGCCCGATGCCTGTCAGACAAGATCGAGCTGCGCCGGGCGGCGACGGCGGCGGGCATCGCGACCCCGCGCTGGAGGGAGGTCTTCGGCCCGGGTGACCTCGCGGCCTTCGGGGTGGAGAGCCCGGTGGTGCTCAAACCCGCCAACCGGCACGGCAGCCTCGGCGTGCAGATCCTCGACGCGGTGGAGGACGGGCCGCTCGACCTGGCGGCCATCTGGTCGGCGACGGTTGCCGCCCTCGACGACGGCGCGCTTCCCAACCGCCCGTTGCACTGGCGCTACCTGGTGGAGAGCCGGATGGTCGGCGCGGAGTTCAGCGTGGAGGCGCTGGTTCGCGACGGCGTGCCGAGCTTCGTCAACGTGACGGCGAAGCGGGTGCTGCCCGGTCGAGACCGGGCACGTCGTGCCGGCCCCCGGACCCGCGGCCAGGACCGCCGTGCTGAGCCGCGCGTTGACGCGTCTCATCGCGGCGATCGGCTTCCGGGACGGCATCCTGCACGCCGAATGGATGCTGACCGCCCGCTGCCCGGACGACCCGGTGCTCATCGAGTGCGCCGGGCGGATCCCCGGTGACAGCCTGGTCGAACTCATCGACCTGGCCTACGGAACCTCGCTGGTCGCGGACTACCTGGAGATCCTCTCTGGGAGGCAGCCCGCGCCGGCCGCGGTGGCGAGCGCCGCCGCGGCGATCCGCTTCCTGAGTGCCCGGCCCGGTCGGGTCGACGCGGTCGACGGCGTCGAGGTCGCGCGGGCGGTGCCCGGGGTGCGGCGGGTAGCGCTGGCGGTCACCCCTGGCACGTCCATCCCGCCGCTGCGCTCGTCGGGCGACCGCATCGGCGAGGTGTTGGCGGTCGGCTCGACCCCGATGGACGCCGAGGCCACGGCGGCACGTGCCGCCGGGCTGGTGCGCGTGGCGGCGGCGGCAGCAGGGGCTCCGTTCGGCGCGGCTGTCATGCGGATCTAATTCCGTTGCCGCCGTCGCTCACCCTGATTATGAACACGTAAACGCCTGCCCGATCGGCACGTCGCGTACCCGCGGTATCCCGGGCTCCGCGTCCCGGTCGCATAATGCCGAGGTGGAACGCGCCAGCGAGAAATCGGACAGATGATTCTTCGCATATGGGTCGGCGTCCGGCGGGCGAGTACGGACATCGCCGTCGATCTGTCTGCGGCTGTTGCTTTCACGCTCTCCCCGCGGCTGTGTTCCGCTTTTCCGTTCCTTTCTCCTCGTTGGCTGATGGGGGCCGAGGGTGCGCCGTGGCGGGTGCTGCCGTCGCGGCGGGAGTGTCGGTGTTGGGGGTGATGGTGTTGGGGGTGCCGGGCCGGTGCGGTCGCTACCTGGTCACCGGATGACCGGGCCGATGGTTCTCATCCAGAATCCGACGGTGGTGCAGCCGGCCGAGACGTCGGTGTTCCTGGCACCCCGTCCGTCCTACGACCCGGTCCGGGCCGCGGCCGAGTCCGCCGCGGTGCGAGCGGCGCTCGCCGACCTTGGGGCCCGTCCCTGTGCCCCGTCCGAGATCCTCGCGGCGCTGCCCCGGGAGGTCCTGATCGAGCTCGCCGTCCGTGCGGTCAGCGCCGAGGACGACCTGCGAATGGCCGCCGCCCGCGAGGCGCTCCACGACTGGTCGGCGCCGGCGCTGGTGCCGGTGGTGCTGCGCCAGCCGCGGCTGCTGCTCGACCCCGGCGCCGCCCGCGGCGTGATCGGTCCCGATCAGGCGGACGAGAGCTACGCCCTGCGTCCCTTGGCCGGGTTGATGTTTCCCCGTGATCATTATGTCGATCTCGGTGAAGCGGTCGCGGTCGGCCGGTTGCGGCGCCGGGACCGGGCCCGCGAGACGGTCGTCATGGCGGCCGTGCTGCGCGGGTTGCGGGGCCGATCGGCCGAGGTCCGCGTCCCGGAGCCGCTGTTCCTGGAAGGCGGGGATCTGGTGAGCTGCGGCGATGTGGCCGTCCTCGGCACCAGTTGGCGGACCAGCCCGGCAGTCTGGGGGCTGTTGCGTCCGCATCTGCTGGCCAGCTTCGGTCACGTGGTGCGGGTCCGCGACGAGCTGCGGCGTGACGGCCAGCCCCATCTGAACTCCTGGCTCGGCCTCGGCCCGGGGATCGCCCTCGTCGCCGCCGATCGGCTGCACGCCCCGGCGGTGGTGGAACGCGACGGCGTCGCCGGCCGGGAGACGACGCTGGTCGACGCCCTGCGAACGATCAATCTCGCCGTCTGTCCGCTGGCACCGGACATGGTCGCCGCCTTCGCCGCGGGGGTGTTCTTCCTGCCGGCCTTCGCGCCGCCGGAATCGGTCCTCCGGCCGGAATCAGAATCGGTCCTCCGGCCGGAGCCGGCCGCCCTGGTATCCACGGCGAGTGCGCCCTGGACCGAACCGGTGCTGTCCCGGTTCGGGATCCAGACCGTCGCGGTGCCGTTCGATGAACATCACAAGCAGTTCGGCAGCCTGCACCGGGCGCTCAACACCGTCCCGCTGCACTGATGGCGCACCGTCCGTGCCCTCCAGAACGGGCCGTGAACGCTCCTCAGGGAGCCTCCCAGACCCGAAGACCGCAGTAAGCCTGTGCGCCGGCTCGGTGCGTCCGGCTTCGCGCTCGGGCCGATCTTCGCCTCCTCCGCCCACGGTTACGACACCATCGACCATCTCCGCATCGATCCGCGGCTCGGCGACGACCGCGGCTGCCCGCGCCCAGAGACCCGGTCAGATCTGTCGGGCGGCGCGCCGTCCACGGGCACCCAACGGGACCTCGGAAAGATCCTCGGCCTGCGACCGGAGGTTCTTGTAGCGGTAGCCGCGTTCGGTCAGCCAGGCTGCGGCGGTCGCCCGCGCACGGTCGGTCGCGGCCACCATGTCCTCCTCGGTCTCGCCGGAATCCAAGAAACGGAAGGTGAAGAAGGGCCTGGTGGCGATGTTGTAGGTAAGGCTGCCCTTCGGCGTGAACGCGGCCTGCAGGATATCGTGTTCCGCCGCGTGGGCCAGCAGTTCGGTGCGCTGGTCATCGGTCAGCCCGTCGAAGGCGCCGCGGACGGTGATGCGGAAGGTACGGGTGCTCATGGCTCGATCCACGGCCCGGCTGGCGACACGCTGGCTGCGTGGCCGGCTTCCGCGTCCCCGCCGGATGATGAGCGAGTACGCGCTGGAGACCGCGTACTGCGCCGAGGTCGTGGCTGTTACCTACGAGGCGATGGGCCTGCTGCCGTCCGGTCGCCATCCGAACTGGTACGACCCGGGGCGGTTCTGGAGCGGTGACGACCTGCGTCTGTCCGGAGGCTTCGTGCTGGGCGGGGAGATTGTCGTGGACGTGGACGACTCTGCCTAGCGTCGCGTCTGCCTAGCGTCGCGTTCGGCGGGTCCGTGCGGCGGCGGTTGACCAGGATCTGGTTCCTTGTCTTTCCAGAGCCTTTCGTGCCCGATTTATCCCTCCGGATAGGCAGGGTGCGTCTGGGGGGATGCCGTCGTCACGGGGGTGCCGTCCAGGTGCGGCACGGTGATCGCGGTGACCAGCAGGCCGCGGGCCGAGAGCCAACGACCGTCGAAGCCGGTCAGCTCACCGCCGGCTAGCCGCGGCCCCGCCACCAGGAGTTTCGCGATGAAGGTGCCCCGGGCGGCCGGGCCCGGCGCCGGCGGGCCCATAGGTGCGGTGCCCGGGTGGATCACGAGGGCGGCGTCTCCGAAGCCAAGCCAACGTTCCGCCAGCGGGTACCACGCCTTGTAGACGGACTCCTTGGCGCTGAACAGCAGCCGGTCCCAGCAGACGGCCGGGCGGGTGCGGGTGAGGGCCGCGAGCCAGCCCTCCTCGGCGGGAACGGTGATCTCCTTCAGCACCCCGCCGGGTGTGGGTTCGTTCGGCTCGGCGTCGATGCCGATGGTGTGGACCTCCGCCGCCCGGGCCACCGCGGCCGCCCGGTAGCCGGCGCAGTGGGTGATGCTTCCCACCACTCCGTCCGGCCAGCCGGGTGCGCCGCGGGAACCGGGCAGGATCGGCGCCGCCGGAAGCCCGAGCCCCTCCAGCGCGCGATGCGCGCATACCCGGGCGGTGGTGAACTCGCGGCGCCTCTTGTCGACCGCGCGGCTCAGCAGCGCGGCCTCCTCGGGGAACAGCACGGCCGAGGGATCGTCCTCGAATGCCTCGACGGCGACGGCCGCCGCGGGCAGCAGGCTCGCAAGCAGGCGCGGATCCACCCTCTTTACTCCGCTACCCGTTACCCCGGTACCCGTTACTGACGTCGAAGCCGGGGCCCCCGGCGGCGCCGAGCCTGCCCCCGGCGCCAATCTCGATCCCGGCGTGGAACTCGATCCCGGCATCGCGCTCAGTCCCGGCGGGCCGGCGGTGCGGGGAAGGGCAGGATCTGCCGTAGCCCGGACCATGGCTTGCCCCACGCCGCGCGTTCCCGGGGGTAGCCCATTGAGACCTCCTCGAAGCGGACGTCGTCGTACCAGGTGGTGCGGGGAATGTGCAGATGACCGTAGACGACCGCGCTGGCCCGGAACCGCGTGTGCCAGTCGGCCGTGCTCGTGGTGCCGCACCACAGCGCGAATGTGGGGTACCGCAGTACCGCGGTGGGCTGACGGACGAGTGGCCAGTGGTTGACGAGCACCGTTGGCATTGTCGGATCGATGTCGCCGAGGCGCGTCCGGGTCTGCGCGACCCGGGCCTGGCACCAGGCGTCGATGGTGGGATACGGGTCCGGGTGCAGCACCCATTCGTCGGTGCACACGATCCCGCTTTCCCGGGCCAGGGCCAGCGCCTCCTCCTTCGTCGCCGTTTCGGCGGGACGAAAGGTGTAGTCGTAGAGCACGAACAACGGCGCGACGACGACGGGACCGCCCGTGCCCTCCCAGACCGGATAGGGATCCTCCGGGGTGACAACACCCAGCCCGCGGGCGATCTCCACGAGATGCCGGTAGCGCTGTTCGCCGCGTAGCTGCACCGGGTCCTGCTTGGGAGTCCACAGCTCGTGATTCCCCGGCACCCAGACAACCTTCGCGAAACGCCCGCTGAGCTGCTTGAACGTCGTCTCGATATCGGCGACCGTCTCGGCGACGTCACCGGCGAGGATCAGCCAGTCGCCGGATGATCCGGGTGCGATGTCCTCCACCATCCGCCGGTTCTCGGGGTAGGCGACATGCACGTCACTGACGGCCAGCAGCCGCCCGGGCGAAACCGGGGAATCCGTCCGGGACACAGGGCGAAGCCTACCGGCGCGGCCACCGACGCGTCCGCCGGATGAAAATGCTGTTCCGATGTTCGAGATGGCGCCGGGTGGGCATCCTGATCGAGGATCATCGCGAGGGATCGGTGACGATCCATCGAGTGATGACACGATGAGCCGACGGATCCGGCCGATCTTGCGGGAGCGGACAGCGATGAACGACAGTGGGCAGGGATGAGTGGTGGGCAGCGATGAGTGACAACGTCGGAACCGGGCTGCTCGTCGCCCTCGGGGTCCTCGTCGTGATCATCCTGGCGCTGGCCGTGGCCGCGCTGGTCGTCGTCCGGAAGTACCGGCTGCCGCTGCGGGGCCTCGTGGCGACCCTGGCGGGCCTCGCCTACGTCATCTCCCCGGTGGACGCCGTCCCGGAGATTCCGCTGGGGCCGATCGGACTGATCGACGACATCACCGTGATTATCGCGGCGGTGGTCTACCTGCGCGGCCTGATCGCCGCGCGGCGGGGGCTGGGCCCGGCCGGGATCGATCCACCCAGCCGGGCGCCCCACCCGATGCCGCGGCAGCCTCCGCCGCCTTGGACACCGCCTCGGCGCCGTAGCCCCCGATGATGACCGGGAGGACGACCACCGAGGCCGCCTCCTCCGGTCGCCGGCCGGGCCTCAGGAAACCTGCCAGAGTCGCACCGTGGTGTTGGCGCTGCCGGTGGCGAGGACGCGATTGTCCGGGCTGAACGCCACCGATGTCGCGCTTTTGGCGCGGTCGGCGGAGACCTGTAGCCGGCCGAGCTCGCGGGGTCGGGCGGGGTGGGTGACGTCCCACAGCTGCACCCATGCGCCGGGGACGTCGATGGCGAGGGTGCGTCCGTCCGGACTGAAAACCACCGAGAGCACGGCGGGCGGGAGCTTAGGGGCGGATCCGTCGAGCGATATGCCGAACGGTGTGCCGAGCTGGTGGGGGCTGGTCAGGTCGGTGACGTCCCACAGCCGTATTCCGTCGGAATGCTGCCCCGCCGGTCGCGAGGGTCCGTCCGTCGGGGCTGAACGCCACCGATGCCACGGCGCCGGGGTAGCCGGGGAGCAGCGGGTGGAGCTGGTACGAGCTGGTCGGGTCGGTGACGTTCCACAGTCGCACCGTTCCGTCATCCCCGGCGGTGGCAAGGGTGCCCCCGTTCGGGCTGAACGCCACGGACGTCACGGCGCCGGTGCGGTCGGTGAGCAGGGGGTCGAGCTGACGAGGGGTGGCCGGGTTGGTGACGTCCCACAGCTGGACCGTCCCGTCGACGCCGGCGGCCGCGAGGGTGCCCCTGTCCGGGCTGAACGCCACGGACGTCACGGCGCCGGTGCGGCCGGTCAACGGGGCGCCGAGTAGGTGGGCCGTCCCGCCAGGGGTGATCGGCTGCGGATCGCCCTCGCGGACGGCGAGAGAACCGACCCCGGCGGCCACGAGAACGGCGAGAACGGCGAGAACCGCGGCGGCCGTGCGGTGCACCTGCCTGCGATGATCAGGGACCGGACGGCGGGCGGGGGATGCGGCGGGCCGGACGCTGTCCGAAAGGTTGATCGTTTCAGGATTGGGGGGTGCCGGGCTCCCTCGGGTGGGCTCGACTGTCGCGGCGTGACCGGTTGGGACCTTGGTCGTCGTGCGCAGGAGCAGGGCGCGAGCACGGTCCGGGAAGGTCTGCGGTTCGTCCTCGGGAAGGGTGAAGGCAGGCGTGCGACGGGACAGGACGGCGAGGACCTGACCGGCGAACGAGTCGGCGCGCATGGTCAGCCTCCTGTCTGGGGGTTCGATACGGCCGGCTCTGTCGCGGCGGCTGTCCTGGGATCGAGGGGGACGGCGCGGGCGAGGCGCTCCACGACCAGGGGGCGGCAACCCCGACCGCGAGGGCGGCGAAGGCGGTGTCGACCTGGCCCGAGGCGCCGGCGGCCGCAGCCAGGCCGGCGCCGATGGCGAGACGGACCAGTTCGGCAACCAGGTAGGCCCAGGGGCCCGCTTCCTGGGATTTCCCGGTTTGCCAGGGCCACCGGCCCCGTCGGCGGACCGTGGTGTAGAGATCGAGACCTTCGACAGCGAAGCCGCCGAACAGTCCCCACAACGCCACTTCAACCCCCATCATGATACGGAAAGTAACCGATCAGCCTGGTAGCGTGGAAGCTGGGTCCGCCCGCTATGGATAGCGGCCACGGACAGCTGCGATGAGAGCCGCGATGGAAAGCCGTCGGAGCAGGCGGCAACGGAGCGCCTGAACAGCCGTGCATCTCGGCTGGAACACCGGGGACGGCCCGGGTGTTGCCCGCGACATGAATTCTGTCACCTTCGCGATTACCTGGGATTACCGTTGCCCGTTCGCCCGCAACGCACATGAACACGTTTTGATTGGTCTCGCGGCCGGTGCCGACTGGAACGTCACCTTTCTCCCGTTCTCGCTGGGGCAGGCGCACGTGGAGGAGGGACAACCCACCGTCTGGGAGAAGCCCGAGCAGGACTCCGGGATCCTCGCCCTGCGGGCTGGCGTCGTCGTCCGCGACGAATATCCGGATCTGTTCCCCGCCGCGCACCGGGCACTGTTCGCGGCGCGTCACGACGAGGGCCGTCACCTGGAGGACCGTACAGTCATCCGGGAGACGCTCGCGGGGGTGGGGCTGCCCGCCGACGAGGTGCTCGCCCGGGTTGACGATGGCGCCCTCGACAAGGTCCGCGCCGAGCACGAGCAGTACGTCGCCTCGCATACCGTTTGGGGCGTGCCGACCTGGGTCGCCGGTGACCAGGCCGTGTTCGTCCGGCTGATGAGCCGTGCGCCGCTCGGTGCCGACCCAGCGGGTTCCATCCGTGCGGTGGAGCGCATCGTCGACCTGGTGACCGGTTGGCCCGAGCTGAACGAGTTCAAGCACACGTCCATCCCACGCTGATCTTCCACGCCGGTTCGGTCCGTCCCGGTATACATCCACGGCGACGGGGATGGCGCCCGCGCCGCCCGCCATCCCCCCTGCCGGCGCCCGGCGGTGTCAGACGTTCAAGCCGTGTGAGATGCCCAGGCCGTGTCAGACGTCCAGGCCGTAGCCGCGGGCGATCGCCGCCAGGCCGTTGACCCCACCCTGGCCGAGTGCCCGGAAGCGCCAGCCGTCCTGATCCCGGTAGAGTTCACCGAACAACATCGAGGTATCCCGCGCGGCGGCGGTGGTGAGGTCGTACCGCACCAGTTCGTCATCGGTCGACGCGTTGATGACCCGGATATAGGCGCCGGTCACGTTGCCGAAACTCTGGTGTCGATAGTCGGCGTTGTGGATGCTGACCGGGAAGACGATGCGCGTTATCGCACTGGACAGCAGGTTGAGACGCACCTCGATCTGTTCGTCGTCGCCCGCACCCTCACCGGTGAGGTTGTCACTGCGGTGCACGATCTCGCCGCGCGGACTGCTGAGGTTGTTGTAGTAGATGAAATAGCTGCGGTTGGGGGCTCGCCCGTCCGCCTGCAGGGCAATGGCGCTCGCGTCCAGGTCGAACTCCTCCGATCCGGGAGCATTCGGATCCCAGCCGAGGCCGACGGTGATGTGCGTCAGTCCGCCGGTGGCTCCGGTGAGCGCGACGATTCCACCCTTGACGACGTCAATGCCCACGGTTCTCCGATCCCACGACACTCTCTGGCCCGGCGGCCCCGGCCAGCATGATGTTCGCGATACGTGACTACCCAAGCACATGCGTGTGTCGCTGGTGCGCGCATCCAGGAGAGTGTCTTGATCAGTACCGATCAGTACCGACCGGTACCGGTCGAGACCGCTGGTCGCGAGCGGCGACGGGTGTCCGACGACCGGTAGCCTACTGGGGAGGAATGGTCACCGACCGATTGGCGTCGGCATCGTTACGCAGTCTCCGGGATCGTGGCCGGGGACGGCCGCGGCCACCGGCGGCATCGGCCGGCCCGAATTGGCTAACGTCGGCAACCGTGGATCGACTACCGCTGCTTGTCGGGTCCGGCGACATCGCTCGGGCGCTGGGTCTGACCCGCCAGGCGGTCGACCATCGGCTCCGGGTCGATCCGGCCGCGCCGAGCCCGGCTGCGGTGGTAAATCGCACCGCCACCTGGGGCGGGACCCGGATCTGGTGGCGAGCGGAGATTGATCGTTGGCTCCGGCTCGAACCCGAGCACTGGGAGGTGCGCTGAGGGAGGTCGCCGGGAAAACGCGCCGACGGAAACCTGACGGAAAGCAGAAAGTTCCGCCCGGGGCATCCGGTGACCGGCGGTAGACGTCCGCGGGACGCGGGACGTACTCGATGGACCGGCCTGTTCCCGCCACATCCATGTTGGACGATCGTTGTTGAACGATCATTGAGGAAACCGGGCGGACGGCTATCGCCATGCCGTCGGTCGGCTGATAGCGTCTGATGCCACCGTCCGCTGGGTGACGGTAGGTTCGGGGGCGCATGGTGCTGGATTTTGAGGGTACCCGATGAAGAACTACTTCTTCATCTCCTATGCGGCAGATGAGGATCGGCGCTGGGTGCAGCGCTTTCACGCCGATCTCGAGTACGAGCTGCGGGTTCAGGTTGGCTCCGCGGTGGGCGGAATCCTGGACACCCGCCCGCGTCCCGGCATGGACGCCGACCTGGCCCTGGCCGCCGGCGCCGGTGGAACCCGCGTGATGGTGGCGCTCTGTTCCGATCCCTTTTTCAGGGACGCCTGGTGCGGGCGCGAGTGGGAGGTCTTCCACTCGCGCATCGAAAATTTCAGCAAGGCCGGTACGACCAGGCTGGAGGATGGTTTCATCCGGGTGCTGTGGCGTCCGGTGCAGGATCCCGTCCCGGCGATCGCGACGAAGGATCTCGCGGACGCGAGCGCGGGACTCCCCGACACCTACCGCCAGCGCGGCCTGCTCTGGATGATGCGCAAGATGCTGCTCGGGGCGGGCGGATACTACTGGTTCGTCCGTATGTTCGCGGCGCGGATCGTCGCGGCCCAGCAAATCACCCTGGACCCGGTGCCCGACCTCGCGGTGCGCCGCGCCGCCGCGGCCTTCGGCTCCCACCCCGGCTCGTCCGGGGACCCGCCGGAAGCGATGCCCCCCTTCCTTCCGGTGGCCTCAATGCCG
>NZ_CDWTNB010000121.1:0-12395 GCF_977947065.1 Frankia sp. CgJB1 | reverse complement strand
GGCCTGGACCGACAGTAACCGCCGGGCCCGCGCAGAACAGGCGGTCGCGCTGTTCTATCGGCTCTACGGCACCGCCGTCCGCGTCTGACCGCCTGCCCGGGTCAGACCGTGGCAGGAGCCGGCCCTCGTTCCAGGCGATGGCGGAGAGTGACCGCATCCTCGGCGAGCGCGGAGATGAGATAGCCCGGACCGGCCAGGGGAAGCAGTGCCACCCCGTCCGCGACGGCCGCCTGCGCGCCGGACCCCGCGCTCTCCGCCGGCACGGATTCCCGCCGGGCCGCCGGAGAGCCCACCGGATCGGGCCCCGCGACGAGGAGCGACCCGACGGCACGAGCCGAGCCGAGGAGGGCTGGTCCGGTCAGACCAGGTATCTCGGGACCGAGGACGAGATCCTGGCGCAGCAGGGGGATCGGTTCGGATGGCGGATCCACCTCCGCGTGGGCGTCCACGTCCACCCGCAGGGTGCTACGTATCGATCCGGTCGTCTCCCCGAATCGGCCCAGCAGGATCTCCTCGCGCAGCCGTAGCCAGGCCGTGGCCGCCAGGTACACATCGGTCACCAGGAGATGGTCCGAGCCTCGCGCCGCGACGGTCGGCTCCGGCGCGAAGTCCAGCGCGCCACCCGGGGCCACCCGCGCCGACACGGTGAAGCGGGACGGCCCGGGCCCGTGACCGGGCAGGGCCACCGTCGCGGCCACTGAACGCACCACCAGGCGCACCCCGCTGCCGACGGAGATGTCGGGTCCCAGATCATCGCCCGCCAGCGGTCCGGCGGCCGCGTTGACCAGGTGAACCGTCACGGTCGGCAACGCGTCCGCGGGCCCTTGCCCGAACGGGGCAACCACGGTCGACGGGACGGCGGGCCGGGTCGAACCGCCCGGCCGGGTGGAGCCGACGGCCCGCGCGGATATCGCGGGCACCGTAGACGAGGCCCTAGTCCGACCAGGGGATGCTCCGGTCTGGCACAGGACGACCGGCACGTCGGAGCGCAACTCGGTGAGCCTCGCCGTGCCGTCCGGAGCCGGCATGACCCGGATGACGGCCCGTGCCCGCACGGCCGTGTGGCCCGTTCGGGCGGCCGTGACGAGAGGGCCCTCCGGCCCGGCCGCGACCCCGCCCAGGATGACCCCCGTCTCATGGCTGCCATGGTGCCAGCCGGCGGGCACCGGTCAGGACGTGAACATCCGCAGCGCCGTGGTGCGGTGCCGTTCGGCCAGGAGATCGAGGCGGATGCCGGTGACAACGGGAAGCAGCCGGGGCGGGCGTCGGGAAGCCTCCGCACCGGCCAGCGCGATCGCCTCGACCTCGTCGGCGAGCCGGGCGAGCACGGCGGTGACGGCTAGGAGGTCCAGCCCCATCAGGCGGGTCGCGGCGGTCGCGGGTCCAGTGACCGTGGTGTGGGCGGCGACCAGAGCGGCGTCCGAGGGACGCAGACCCGCGCCCGCGGCGACCATGCCTAGTACGATCGGGTGGTGCGGTGCACGTGGACCGGGCGGCATCGGCCAGGCGGCCCGGTCCGCTCGCAGCAGCGTGCGCCCCTGAGCCCGGCTCGCATCGCGTTGAGCGGGGGAGGGCGTCCGGGCGTCGAGCTCGGCGTCCAAGGTGGCGATGGGGGCGGCGGGGGTGACGGATGCGGCGGGGACGTGGTCGGTGCGTGGCGCCCGCGTCGCGGGACCTGGCTGCGTGCCGGCCCGGCAGGCCGCGGCCGCGAAGGCCGCGGCGACCAGGCCGGTCGTGGTGAGCCGTCCGACGAGGAACGCCGCCAGGTCGGCCAGGTTTGCCAGACTCCCGTCCGTCACCGCGGCTTCGACACCGCCCGAGTGGGCGTGACCTCCCGTGGGCATCCGGCCGTCCGCGAGGACCAGCAGCGTCGCCCGCCGTCCGGATCGCCCGGTCGGACCAGCCTCGTCCCCGGTCCCGCCGTCCCGTGCGATATCGCCCTCACCTGCGATATCGCTGTCACACGAGGCTCCGCCGTCATGACCGGGTGTCGTGTGGTCGAAGTCCATCCGTCGTTCGGACGACAAGTCCGTCATGCTGCCCACCCTGGTGTGGAAGAGTTCGCCACCGGCGGTCGATGCCGGATCACGCGAGCGCCGAATCATGCGAGCAAGGCCGGCGATGGCATCCCGTTCGGCGGGAGCCCTTCGGCGGACCCCGAAAGAGGTGGGAGATGCCTGGATCATGGTCTGGATCACGGTCGAGACGCGGACGCCTACGCGCCCGCGTGACCGGTGTGACGCTGGTGGCGGTCGCACTGTCTCCCGTTCTGACCTCCTGCGGCCAGGACCGGCCGCCCAAGCCTCGCTGCCAGGCCGGCTACTACGCCGAATGGGACAACGACGACCACGAGTGGGAGTGCGAACGCTCCGGATCCCACAGCAGGAGCGATCATAAGGACAGCCGCCGTCAGAACAGGAAGTAGCGTTGGGCCATCGGGAGTTCGCTCACCGGATCCGCCTCGATCGCCTCACCGTCCACCGTGACGGTGAACGTGTCCGGGTCCACCCGGATGTCCGGTGTCGCGGTGTTCTCGGGAAGATCCGCCTTGCCGCGGCGGCGCACATCCGCGACCGGCACCACCGGGGTGGCGAACCCCAGCCGTCCAGGCAGCCCGTCCTCGATCGCCGCCGGGGCGACGAAGGCCAACGACGACGCGGCGGCCGGACCACGGGCGGCTCCCCACATCGGTCGGGGCAGCACCGGCTGCGGGGTCGGGATGGAGGCGTTCGCATCGCCCATCGCGGCCCAGGCGATGAACCCGCCCTTGAGGACCAGTGACGGCCGCACCCCGAAGAACGCTGGATCATACAGCACCAGGTCGGCGAGCTTGCCGGGCTCCACCGAGCCGATCTCTGCGTCCAGGCCGTGCGCCACCGCCGGGCAGATCGTGTACTTGGCGATGTAGCGCCAGGCCCGGGCGTTGTCGGCCCGATCGTCGCCGGCCAGGGACCCGCGCCGGAGCTTCATCACATGCGCGGTCTGCCAGGTACGCAGGACGACCTCGCCGATCCGGCCCATCGCCTGCGAGTCCGAACCGATCATCGAGATCGCGCCCAGGTCGTGCAGGATGTCCTCGGCGGCGATCGTCGACGGCCGGATCCGGCTCTCGGCGAAGGCCAGGTCCTCGGGCACGCTGGGGTTGAGATGGTGACAGACCATCAGCATGTCGAGGTGCTCGTCGAGGGTGTTGACGGTGTGCGGGCGGGTCGGATTCGTCGATGACGGCAGCACGTTGCCGGCGGCCGCGACCGTGATGATGTCCGGGGCGTGCCCGCCGCCGGCCCCCTCGGTGTGGTAAGCATGGATCGCCCGGCCGGCGATGGCGGCCAGCGTGTCCTCGACGAAGCCGGCCTCGTTCAGGGTGTCGGAGTGCAGCGCAACCTGGACGCCGGCGGCGTCGGCGACCCGCAGACAGGCGTCGATCGCGGCCGGCGTCGTCCCCCAGTCCTCGTGCAGCTTGAAGCCGGCCGCCCCGGCGCGCAGCTGTTCCCACATCGACTCGTCGCTGACCGTGTTGCCCTTGCCGAGCAGGACGACGTTGACCGGCCAGTCGTCCAGCGCGGACAGCATCCGCGTCAGGTTCCAGGATCCGGGCGTCACCGTCGTCGCCTTCGTGCCCTCGGCCGGGCCGGTGCCGCCGCCGATCAGCGTGGTGATGCCGGCGCCCAGCGCCTCCGGAACCTGCTGTGAGCAGATCAGATGGACGTGGCAGTCCACCGCGCCGGCGGTGAGGATCTTTCCGTTACCGGCGATGATCTCGGTGCCGGGCCCGATCACCAGGTCGGGATGGACGCCGTCCATCGTGTCCGGGTTGCCGGCCTTACCCAGCGCGACGATCCGGCCGTCGCGGATCCCGACGTCGGCCTTGACCACACCCCAGTGGTCGAGAACGACGGCACCGGTGATGACGAGGTCGGGCGCACCCTCGGCGCGGGTCGCCAGGGACTGTCCCATCGACTCACGGATGACCTTGCCACCCCCGAAGACGGCCTCGTCGCCGGTCCCGGTGCCCGCCGGCCCGCGGCTGCGGTCCTCTGTCACCTCGATGAACAGGTCGGTGTCCGCGAGCCGGATACGGTCGCCGGCCGTGGGGCCGTACAGCGCCGCGTAGCGGGGGCGGTCGAGTCGGCTCACGAACCCTCTCCCTGAAAGCCCGATATGTCCTCGATCGTCGCGGTGTCCGCAATCCGGGTGCCGCTCGCGGCGTCCAACGGGCCGGCCGATTCCGGCCGCAGGCCCGGCACGACCCGGGTGCCGGCCAGCGGCACCAGCTCGATCTCGCGTTCCACGCCGGGCTCGAAGCGGACCGCGGTGCCGGCGGGCACCGCGAGCCGGTGGCCCCAGGCACTCGCCCGGTCGAAGTCGAGAGCGGGGTTCGCCGCGGCGAAGTGGTAGTGCGAGCCGACCTGCACCGGCCGGTCGCCCGTGTTACGGACCAGCACCGTGCGTACCGGGCGTCCGGCGTTGATCTCGACGGGATCGTCGCCGGTCAGGATCTCCCCGGGGATCACGGGATCGGCCGGTGGACGGTGACCAGCTTGGTGCCGTCCGGGAAGGTGGCTTCGACCTGCACCTCGCCGAGCATTTCCGGCACGCCCTCCATGACGTCATCCCGGGTGAGCACGGTTCGCCCGGCGCTCATCAGGTCCGCGACGCTGCGACCGTCCCGCGCGCCCTCCAGCAGGAACGAGGTGATGATTGCGGTCGCTTCGGGATGGTTCAGCCGCAGCCCACGGGCTCGCCGTTCACGGGCGAGCCCGGCCGCCACATGGATCAGCAGTCGTTCCTGTTCATGGGGGCTCAGCAGCACGAATGCGAAGCCTAGCAGG
Source organism: Frankia sp. CgJB1 (assembly GCF_977947065.1). NCBI lineage: Bacteria > Bacillati > Actinomycetota > Actinomycetes > Frankiales > Frankiaceae > Frankia > Frankia sp. CgJB1. The sequence goes on along the minus strand of NZ_CDWTNB010000121.1, from coordinate 7,563 downwards.
CCGGGGAATGCCGTCGGCCCGGTTCGGTTCGGCGCGGTCCACGACATGCCGGTGACGCTCCGGCCCCGATGCTCGTCGGGCATATCGGGGTGCAATGTGACGGTCAGGTGAACGGCGACACTCCCGAAACCCAAGAAAAGTTTCGTCCAGGTTTCCGTCCCGACATTGCCGGGAACGCCGCGGGAGTGTGGTTTCGTCAACAGCAAGAATGGAGTTACTGGTAATTCACCCGGGCGCGATGGGACCGATACGCCTCCTTTCTAAGGATTCGGAATGAAATAACTTGTTCACTTCGGAGTCCTCGCGAGCCCGTGACCTGCGAAGACGCATATTGGCTTGAATTAATTACTTCATTACGAATTCTAACGTCCGGGGAACCGCTCGGGCCGGTCGGACCGACCGGCAGGTGGAGGTGCGCCCGGGATGAGGCTGACAGGGGTTCGGTTGCTCGCACTGGTCTTCGGGCGGGGCCGTGCCGCGGTCGGCATGATCGCCGGGATCGCCGTGTTCTTCCCGTCTCTGGTCAACATGGTGTTCCACCTGCGTTACCGGCCGGCTCCGGCGCATGGCGGATAATGACACGTGGCAAACAACAATCACGCCATCGCCGCCCTCCCGGCGGGCGGTGCTGGTCCGCCGGATCCGGGGGCACCCGGCTTGTTCTGGAGTAAAGGAAGTAATGGGGGTGATTTCGCCGTTGGTCATACGTGATCCCCTTCCGGGCGTGCCGCCATCGGGTGCAGCCTCGGTGCTGACCGGCAGACGAGAGGCCGCCATGAACGCCGAACGCTCCAGTCGGGGACTCCGGCTGATGACGGTGTCCGGACGGGCGCCCCAGCCGACCGTCTCCTCTGCCACGCCCCACCGATCGGCGACCCCGGCCCGCACGGCGGCGTCGAACACGACCTCCTCCACCACCGCTCCCGCGGCCGACCCGCGTGATCCGGCGGCGGCTACTGGTCCGACCGGGCAGGTACCCGTGGTCGGCGCGGACCTGCTGCATCCGTCCGAGGCACAGCTCGCTCGACTGCGTCGGGTGGCCGCGGGTGAGGAGGAGGCCGACCTCGTCGTACGCGGTGGGCTTGTCGTCGCCGTCCACAGCGGTGCCGTGGCCGCGCGGGACATCCTGATCGTGGGGTGCTACATCGCCGCAGTCACGAAGCCGGGAACGTTGGCGGGTCGGCGCTCGCTCAACGCCGCCGGCAGATTCGTCCTGCCGGCCTATGTCGACGCCGGCCTGCGCGTCGAGGAGACGCTGCTCACTCCGGGAGAACTGGCTCGCCTGATCGTCCCGCGGGGAACCGCCACCCTGGTGACCGACCCGGCCGTCCTGGTCGCGCTGGGCGGTCTGCGCGGTGTGGATCTGGTGACGGGATCCTCGACCCCGTTGCGGGTGCTGGTCCGAGCGGGGCAGGTTCCCGGGAGGCAGGTTCCCGGGACCGGGGCGCCCGCCGCCCCGGTCGTCGAGGTGCCTCCGATACCGCCCGCCTCCGCGCTGACCGCGCTGTCCTCGGTAGGGGCGGCGCCCATCAAGTCGTCCGCCACGGAGGCCGGCGGTCTGCTGCGGGCGGCCGACAGCGGGGCCGAGCCGGTCCGGGGCAGGGCCAGATCGGTCGCGGAGCTCGCCACGATCGGGCATCTCGATCACGACGTGCGACTTGCGGTCGGTCGGGGGATGGGCCAGATCGACGCCATCCGGCGGTTCTCCCTGCTCCCCGCCCGCAGGCACGATCTGGAACCCACCCTGGGGTCGATCGCGCCCACCCGCTTCGCCGATCTCCAGGTCGTCTCCTCCCTGGGCGGAATGCGGCCGACCCCTGTTCGACAACCTCGACATCTCGCCCGCCTGGGCCACCGGCCGGACACGACTCCCGGCGAACCTGCATGCCGGCTCCTTCACATCACCCGGCCTGCGACGGTCCCACCGGCAAGATGCCAGTGTGGTCGTGGTGAGCGTCGATCCCCCTCGCGACCCGGGGACGGCGCCGCCCGTCGGTGGACCAGCGCGGGCGTTGCGGATGACCGGGACGGGCCAGGTCTCCGACCTCTCCCGCCCGCGTGGGCTCCGTACCGTGCGGGTGGAACCCGCCCTGCGGGACGGCTGGGCGGTGGCCGATCCGTCCCGGGACCTTCTCAAGATCGCAATTTTCGGTCGGGACGGCTCCTCGGACGAGATCGACGTCGGGATGCTCCGCGGGTGCGGGCTGACCCGGGGCGCGCTCGCGGTCACGACGGCGGAGCCGCCGGGGCATCTGATCGTCGTCGGGGCACGGGACGACGACATGGTGACCGCCGCCCGGGCCCTCGAGGGCATGGGCGGGGGCTATGTGGTGGTCGACCAGGGCTGGGTGCGGGCGGCGTGCGCGCTGCCCCTGCTCGGGGTGATGAGTGACGCGCCTTGGGAGGCGGTGCTGGGAGAGCTGGCCGCGGTGGACACGGCCGCAGCCGATTTCGGCTGCCGGCTGCCGTTCCCGCTGCGCACGCTGGCCGGATGGGGCTGCGCCCTCTACACCCGGCCCTGACATGTCCACCTCAAACCTGTCGCCTCCCTCTCCGCAGTTCGTGCCAGCATCGGTAAGGTAACGCTGAGTGATGGTTGGGGTGTCGGCCTGGGTCGGTGCGGGTGGAAGCTGGCGATAACGCAGGTGAGATAGCGCAGGTGAGGTGATGAACGCCGCCGCCAAGCAAGATCAGAACTACGTCACTGAGCGTCCGTCTCGATGAACATCCACGTAACCTTCCGCCGTTATGGTCGGTTCTCATGCAGCGTTCGTCCGCCTGCCTGTCCGACCCTCGGGCCGCCGGCCGGCTTCCCGCGTCGTCCCCTCCCGTGCTTCCTTCCACTGGTCGGACCACTGGTCGGATCGGGCGGGGGAGGCCGCTGTGACGACTAGCGGTGCGACGGCCGTCATGTTCCGTCCACGCACGGTAGGGGAGGCAGTGGAGATGCTGGCCACCGCCCGTGACTCCGGCAGGGCGGTCGATCTGCTGGGCGGCGGTACCGATCTCGTCCCCGCTCTCCGGTCCGGCGAGCGTCGGCCGGGAGCGGTGGTCGCCCTGCGCCGGGTTCTGGAACTGCGGGTCCGCGGCGCCGGGGCGGATTCGCTCACCGTCGGTGCGGGCGTGACTTACACCGATCTCGCGGGCTGGTCACTGTCGCCTGGCCTCGCCCTCGCCGCCCGAGTGGTCGGTTCCGCGCAGGTCCGCAACCTCGGCACGGTCGGTAGCGCGCTGGGCTCGGCACGTCCCACCGGCGACCTGCTCACCTTCCTCACCGCCGCGGACGCCGAGATCCTCGTGGCCTCGCCGCGCGGACCCGGCCGGATGACGCTGCCCGCGTTCCTCGCCGACGGGCTCGCCCCCGACGCCCTGGTCACCGCGGTAAGGCTGCCGCGGCCGGCCGGACCGCAGAGCTATCTCAAGATCGGGGGCAGGCAGGCCGCCTACCAGGCTTTGGTGTCGTGCGCCGTCCTCGTCGACCGGATGCGCCATCGACTGGCCTGCGCGATCGGGGGGGTGGGTCGGCTGCCGATCCGGATAACCGTCGCCGAGCGGTTCGCACACGACGAGGTGGACTGGTCCGCAGGGGCTGCGTCCTCGTCGGCGGCCCGCCGGTTCGGTGAGCTGGTGAGCGAAGCGGTCTGGCGGGCCGGGCCGGAGCTCGCGGCGGGTCCGCGGGTCTCCGCCGACTACCGCCGGCATGCTGCCGGCGTGCTGGCCGCCCGGGCGTTCACCCGATGCCTGGATGCCGCGGGGGCGCCGGTGGACCCTGGAGCCGGGCAGGACGCCCGGCCATGACCGCCCGTTTCGCGGGGGAGGTCCCGGCCGGACCGCCGGCCGGGTCGTCCTGGCCGGACGACGGTGTCGTCGCGCCGTATCACCTCCATGTCGACGGCTTCCTGCACACGGTGGCCGGCGCCTGGATCGGGGACTCCCTGCTCACCGTCCTGCGGGACGTCATCGGGGTGACCTCGGTGAAGGACGCGTGCGAGCAGGGGCGCTGCGGTGCCTGCTCCGTTCTCCTGGACGGCCGGTTGGTGGCGTCCTGCACGGTGCTCGCCGCGGACGCCGACGACGCCCAGGTGATCACCGTTACCGGTCTGAGGACGGCGGGACCCGCCAGGGCCGTGCGGGCGGCGTTCCTCGAGGAGGGCGCCGTGCAGGGCGGCTTCTGCACCCCAGGGTTCGTGGTCGCGGTGACGGACCTGCTCACCCGGCGGCCGGATGCGGACGAGGAGGAGATCAGGGAATCGTTGGCCGGCAACATCTGCCGGTGCACCGGTTACGGCCGGATACTCGCTGCCATCAGAACAGTGCAGGCTGAGCGGGGCACCCTGCCTTCGGGGGATACACCTGCTCCGCCCCGCCGGGGGGGTGGGCCGATGAGTCCGGGGATCGGTCGTTCGGTGCGTCGTCCGGACGGGCCGGACAAGGTGACCGGTAGCTTCTCCTACGTTGGTGATCTGCGTGTTCCGGGGATGGTGCATGCCCGCACCCTGCGATCGCCCCATGCCCGGGCGCGGATCCGGCGCGTCGGCGTCGGCGTCGGCGTCGCGCGCCGGCTGCCCGGCGTCGTGGGGGTGGTGACCGCCGCCGATGTCCCCGGCACGGCCACCTACGGGCTGATCGTCGCCGACCAGCCGGTGTTCGCCGCGACCGAGGTCCGGTACGCGGGGGAACCGGTCGCCGCCGTGGCTGCGGTCGACGTCCGGACCGCGCGCCGGGCGCTCGCCGCGATCGAGGTGGACTACGAGCCGCTGGCACCTTCGACCGACCCCGACCGGGTATGGCAGCCGGATGCCGAGCCGCTGCATCCGGCGGGCAACCTGTACCGCGAGATCGAGCTGCGCCACGGCGATCCCGACGCGCTCGGCCCGGTGGTGGTCGAGGACCACTACCTCGTCGGGATGCAGGACCAGGCGTTTCTCGCTCCCGAGGCGGCCCTGGCGATGTCGGCCGCCGATGGTGGAGTGGACATGCGGGTGGCGACCCAGTGGCTGCATTCGGACCGGGAGCAGATCGCGGCCTGCCTCGGTCTCCCGGAGGAGCTCGTCCGGCTCGCCCTGGCCGGTGTGGGGGGTGCCTTCGGCGGCCGGGAGGACGTCACCCTTCAGATCCACGGCGCCCTGCTCGCCCGGGCTACGGGGCTTCCGGTGCGGATCGCCTACGACCGGGTCGAGTCCTTCCTGGGCCATCCGCACCGGCATCCGGCCCGGATGTGGTTCCAGCACAGCGCCACCGCCGACGGGAACCTGGTCAGCGTGCGGGCGCGGCTGGTGCTGGACGGCGGTGCCTACGCGTCGTCCTCGCCGGCGGTGCTGGCGAACGCGGTCACCCATGCCGCGGGTCCGTACCGGGTCCCGAACGCCCACCTGCACGGAGTCGTCGTGCGGACCAACAACCCCCCGTGCGGCGCCATGCGGGGGTTCGGGGTGCCGCAGGTGACCATCGGTCACGAGGCCCAGATGGATCGGCTGGCCGACGCCCTCGGCATGGATCCGGTGGGCCTGCGCGTCCGCAATGCCGTCCGACCGGGGGATGTGCTGCCCACCGGTCAGGTGATGGGCGCACCGCTGCCGGCGCGGGAGGTCATCGAGGCGGTGGCCTCGCGTCCGCTCCCGCCGGCGATGCCGGCGAATGTCGCGGTGACCGCGTTGCCCGGCGGCCGACCGGCCGCGGCCGAACCGGGCCGGGTCCGTCGGGGGGTCGGCTACGCCCTGGCCTACAAGAACCTGCTCTTCTCGGAGGGCATGGACGACTCCTCCGTCGCCCGTGCCCGCCTGGAGCTGGCTGAGGACGGAACGGTGCGGGCCCGGCTGCACAGCGCGTGTGCCGAGATGGGTCAGGGATTCGTGACGATCGCGGGGCAGATCGCCCGCACCGAGCTCGGCGTCGAACAGGTTGTGCTGGCGCCTGCGGACACCGCGGTCGGCAGCGCCGGATCGACCAGCGCGTCCCGGCAGACCTGGATGAGCGGAGGCGCCGTGCGCGGAGCCTGCGCCGCGGTCGCCGATCGCCTGCTCGCCCGGGTCGCCCGGGTCGCGGGACTGCCCGCGGAGGTCGTCGAGGCACCTCGACGGACGCTGACCATCAACGCCGGGGAGATCGTCGGTGTGGAGGCCGGGCTGCGGGTCCCGCTCGCCGAGGCGCTGGCCGACGGGCCGATTGAAGCGGAGTACACCTTCCACCACCGGCGTACCTCCGCGCTGGACGCCGACGGACAGGGCGATCCGCACGTGGCCTTCGCCGCCGCGGCGCACCGCGCGGTCGTCGATGTCGATGTGGACCTCGGTCTCGTGCGGGTTGTGTCGATGGCGCTGGCCCAGGACTGCGGTACGGTGCTCAACCCCCCTGGCGCTGCGTGGTCAGGTCGAGGGGGGCACTGCCCAGGGGCTGGGCCTCGCCGTCATGGAGGAGCTGGTCACGGTGGACGGGATGGTGGTCAACCCCACGTTTCACGACTATCTGCTGCCGACCATCGCCGACGTCCCGGACCTCGACTTCGTCGCCGTCACCCATCCGCAGCCGGATGCGCCCTACGGGGTGAAGGGCGTGGGGGAGGCGCCTACCTGTACCGCGACCCCGGCGATCATCGCGGCGATCCGGGCCGCCGTCGGACGGGACCTGCGGCGCGTTCCGGTGCGACCCGAGGACCTCGTCGCCATCCCTCCGACGACCGGGCCCCCGACGACGCCGGGACAAGGTGTTCCGGCGGCATGAACGAGCCCACCGCGGACGTCCTGCCGGAGCGGCCACAGGTGCTATGGTCACGGCGGGTCGTGCTGCCCGGGGGCGAGCGCCCGGCAGCCGTGCACGTCGCGGGCGGCTGGATCACCGCGATCACCGCCGCGGACGAGACCCCTCCCGGGACCTTGGTCACGGACCTCGGCGACCTGGCTCTGCTTCCCGGCGTGGTCGACTCCCATGTGCACATCAACGAACCGGGGCGGACCGAGTGGGAGGGGTTCGCGACCGCGACCCGGGCCGCCGCGGCCGGTGGTGTCACCGCGATCATCGACATGCCGCTGAACTCTGTTCCGCCGACGACCTCGCTCGCCGCGCTGGCCGCCAAACGCGCGGTGGCGGCCGGCCAGGTTGCCGTTGACGTCGGCTTCTGGGGCGGCATCATCGGCGCCGACGCCCGCAACCTCGATGATCTGGCCGCCCTGCACGGCGCCGGAGTCTTCGGATTCAAGGCCTTCCTGGCCCCGTCGGGGGTCGAGGAGTTCCCGCACGTCTCGATGGACGTCCTCGGGGCCGCCGCCCGGCGTACCGCCCGGATGGGGGCCCTCACCGTCGTGCACGCCGAGGCGCCCTCCGTTCTCGCCGTGGCACCTCCCACCGTGGGGCGGGCCTTCGCCAGCTGGTTGGCGTCGCGCCCGCCGGCCGCGGAGACCGAGGCCGTGGCCGCGCTGGCGGCGCTGTCCGCCGCCACCGGTGCCCGCCTGCACGTGCTGCATCTGGCGGCGGCCGATGCCCTCGACGACGTGCTCGCGGCGCGGGACGCGGGGTTGCCGATGACCGTGGAGACGTGCCCGCACTACCTGACCTTCACGGCCGAGG
>NZ_CDWTNB010000120.1:0-12498 GCF_977947065.1 Frankia sp. CgJB1 | reverse complement strand
CCCCGACCGGCCCGATCGAGGTAACCAGCCCCGGGGATGCGCAGGCCCCTCCCACGGACTATCCGGTCGCCTCCGAATCGTCCGTCCCGGGCCACATCTCCGCGGTGCCGGTCGCACCGCCGGTCGCCCGCTACACGCCGGCCGTGCCCGTCGCGCCCGTCTCGCCCGCCGCGGGCATGAAGCAGCTGACGGCTCCAGCACTCCCCACCGCGCAGCCGCAGCCGGACCCGGCGTCTCGATCCACCCGCAAGGCCGCGGCGGCAGGCGGCCAGACCGTCTCGCGTCGCCAGCCGTCGTCGGACGGTCGGCTGTGGCCGTGGCAGGAGCCGTGGGTCGGCGTGCGCGATCTCGAACCGTGGGAAGAGATTCCGGTACGGCTCTCTCTGCGCGACCGGGCCCGTATCCCGTTGCCCGGTTCATGGCGGATCGCGGTGACCTCGCTGTTCCCCTACTCCGGGACCACCACCCTTGCCGGAGTCGTCGGGCTGACCCTCGCCGGGGTGCGGGCGCAGCCGGTCCTCGCGGTCGATCTCTGGCCGGGGGAGTCTCCCGGGGGGGCGCCATCGTCGCCTGTGGGCACCGACACCGAGGACGAGGACGAACCACGCGGTGATCCGCTCGCGATCCGGGTCGGCGCGGCCGGAACGACGACGGTCGCCGACGTCGCCCGCCGGCAAGCCTCCGACAGTACGGTGACCGATCTACCCCTGATGATCAATGGTCGTCCCGCGGGCAGCACCAGGGACCTCGACGTGCTTCCCGTGCGACGCGGTGTTGGCGGAGGAGCCGACCGGCACGACGGTGACGGTTCCGGCGACGAGGCGTCCGCCGTCGTCCCCGCGGACGACACCGTCGCCCCGACCGGACTGCGGTCCGTGCTCGGCCTGCTCGCGCATTCCTATCCACTGGTGCTGGTCGACGCGCCGGCCGAGGCACCGCTGACGCCTACGGCGGTCCAGGCCGCGGACCTCATCATCCTCGTCACGCTCGCGACCGCCGCCGATCTGGAGGCGACGCTCACCAGCCTGTGTACGTTGCGGGACGCGGCGGGTGGTGGCTCAGCCAGACACGGCGGGCCGATGATTGTGGCGGCCATGATCGCGCCACGCCGGGGCCGTCCCTCGCCCCGGACCCGCGCGGCGGCGGCCCGGCTCGGGAAGCAAGTCGACACGCTGATCCGGATCCCGTACGACGCCCGGCTCGACCCCAGCAGGCATACTCCGGTACGGATTCCTCGGCTACGCCGACGTACTCGCCGCGCCTACCTCCGGCTGGCCGCGGCTGCCGTGGAAGCCCTGTTCACTCTCGCGAAAGCCGAGGTCACGGCCGCTGCGGGCGCTGTCGATCAGCCGGGGGCCGCGGCTGGCGGCGCCGCGGAGGCGGTCACCGCCCGTGCAGATTCTGACGCTTCCGGCGGCCCACGAGCGACTACCAAGGATCACCGTGCGGCGCAGGGCGTATCATTTGGCGACCTACGGTCACCAACGGCACCCACAAGGATCGCCGGACCGGATCGGCCGGGCGGCCCCCCGCCTGTGGGAAAGGAACCGAGATGATCCTGGACGCCGCCGCCGTCAAGGCGACCGTTGTCCTCGCCGAGATACAGGTCAACCCGGATGACTCCAAGGCGCCTGGCATCAATGCTCTGAAAGACCTGGTCAACGGCCTGGCGGCCTATGCGGTGGTCGCTGCAGTCGCCGCTGTGCTACTGGGTGGTATCGCATGGGCACTCGGCGAGCGGATGGGCCTCGAGCGCGCGTCGATGGTCGGCAAGAGCGGTGTGATCGCGGGCTTCGGTCTCGCATTCCTCGTCGGTGCCGCGGCAGCCTTCGTCAACTTCTTCCTTGCCACCGGCGCAACGGCCACCGCGCCCGACCCTAACCCGGCTGGCCAGCGTCAACCCGCCGTCGAGCTCACCGTTGCCGTTGACCCCGGCGTGGTCCATGACCCATCGTCAACGCTCTTCTGACCTGTTCCCCGGATACCAGCGGGCGGACATTGCGATGATGACCGTGCCGTCTTGTGAGGGGAGTTGGCGTTGGTAAGCCTTATGGAGTGGGCGGCCAGACGTCTGATCATCATCATCGTGACCACTTGCACGGTGAGTGTGATCGGCGGATTGGTCATCGGCCGTTACGTGGTTCCAGACAATGGTTCGAATGGCTCGGATACCGCGTCCGTCGCGCCGCAGACTTCTCCGAGCGCTACCCCGCCCGGAGTGACGCCGACGCTGGTCCCCTCGCCAAAGCCGTCTAGCCAACCGGCCGACACCGCCGCCCCCACCTCAGTCCCCGGTGTCCCCACCCGGATCAACGAGTTCGGTATCCCGGTCGGTTACCCCCGCACCGAAGCCGGCGCCGTCAGCGCCTGCGCCAACTACGATGCTATTACCGGAAATCTCCGAAACCGCGAGCCTTCCCGCATAAGAAGCATGTTCGATTCGATTGCTGCGACCCCCGAATCGGCGAAGCGAATTTCTGAACTGATCATCTCGAATGACATAGAAAGCGCAAAAGCATACGGCGCTTCATCCATTCAATCTCCCAACTTCACTCTAATTGGACGTATCGCCGGATATACGGTTCGATCCTATGATGAAAATAAAGCCGACATCACCCTCTGGGGAACCGTTGCATTCGGCATCTACGGAAATCAAAACCCGAATCTCGCCCCACGGCAGGGTTGGGGAACCGACTATTGTCAGGTCGTATGGAGTTCGGGAGACTGGAAACTTAAAGACGAAAAAGATGGCCCTTCGGAGCCCGCCATCACCGAGCGCGCAGCTGAAAATTTCAAAGAATTTCTATTGGTCGGAGCTGGAACGTGACCGAAGATAAGGAAGTTCTGGCCGTATCGCTTAGTTCACTCAACCCGCTCAACCCCATCAAGGATGCGATATCGGGGAGTGCGGATGCGTACTTCAACTCGATGGGCAAGGCCTTCTGCGGCATGGCGGCTGACCTGTCCAGCTCCATATTCAGCTTCGCGGCGCAGAAGACGACCATCGACCTGAACGCCGACTACGTCGTCCAGAACTACAACATCGCGTTCGGGGTGGCGGTACTGATCGTCACCGGCCTGTTCATCTGCGCCTGCATCATGGGCGCCGTACGCGGTGATCCTCACATCTTCGCACGCGCGCTAGCCTCCACCGGCACCGCGATCCTCGGCTCATTCGTCGCACTCACCCTGCTGCAGATGGTGCTCACTGCCTCGGACGGGATCGCCGACGCCTTCGGTGACGGGAAGCCACTCGGCTCGGCCCTGGTAGCCCAACTGTGGGCTCTACCGGAGCAGGGGAACTTCGCACTCGACATCGTCCTGTCGCTGCTGGTGGCGTTGTTCTCGTTTGCGCTCTTCGTGGTGCTGTACATCCGCAAGGTTGCGATCATCGTGATGGCGGTGTTCATCCCGGTGTATCTGGCCGGGCAGCCGACGATGTCCACGAGCGCCTGGATCAAGCGGGCGACCGAGATCCTCTTGGCGCTTATTTTCGCGAAGCCGGTTATTTACGCGATTTTCACGCTCGGTGCCGGTGTGGCAAGCGACTCGAGCGGCTCCACAGTCGATCAGACACTGACGATCCTCGGCGGGGCCGTGGTGATGATTGCGGCGGTGTTCGCTCCCTTCGTCCTGCTGCACCTGATGGGATTCGCCGACATCCACCTGATGCGCGCCGTCGGTTCAGCAGGTCAGCGCAGTGCGGCGTCGTTCGGCCAAGGGGCGGGTGCGTTGCTGGGATCGACGTCGCGGGAGACTTTCCGCGGAATCGGTGCACGGCTGCAGACCCGCAATCGCGGCATGCTCGGCGACGCCGGTGGCGTCGGCAGCTTTGGCGCCGAGCCCGCGCTGCCCCGGCCGGCCGCGCTACGGACCGGTCGTGGCAGCGGCCTCGGCGCTCCGGCGGGCACGTCCTCCCGGACGGGTGCCGCCACGGCCGCGGTGCGCGGCTCGACGGCCAGCCGGCCCCGGGCCGGCGGTGGCAGTACCCGGCAACCGGCAAGAGCCGCCACCCCCACCAGGGCGACGGTCACGGTCGGCAGCAATTCCAGGCCGGTCGGCGCCACGAGGACGATGCGCCCGGGTTCCGTCACGGGCGGGGCACGCGGGCCCGGTCAGGCCACGACGCGGGTACCCGTGCCCCCGTCGGCGTCCCGGCCTCCGAAGATGACGGCGGCGGTGCCGCCGTCCCGCACCGGCGGCACGTGAGTAGTTGAGTGGCGAGGTAGCGAGGTAGCGAGGTAGCGAGGTAGCCGATGATCGCGGAACGCAGTTACCGCTTCGGACCGCTGGAACGCGGCGGAGTCATGCTGGGCATGCGCTGGCCGCAGCTCGGCCTGATGATCGGCGTGATGCTGTGCGTGCTCGGGGCACTTCGCTCTCCACTCCTGTTCATCCCACTCTGGGTACTGATGGGAGTAATGCTCCTATTTGTTGCGTTCGTCCGGGTGGAGGATCGTAATCTCGACCAGTGGGTGCCGATCCTCTTCGGCTTCACGATGCAGAAGGTGACGGGCGAAACGGTGTTCCGTGGCGCGTTCTTCCGGCTGGGTGCCGGGGAGGACCAGCTCAGCCGAACGGTCCTTCCGGGGCCGCTGTCGTCGCTGGTGATGTTGTCCGTACCGGTCGGCGGCGGCCGGTACGTGGCGGTGGTAAAGGATGCCAAGCAGCAGACCTACACCGCCGTCCTGCAGGTGCAGGGTAGCCAGTTCGCCCTGCTGGAGTCCGGTGACCAGCAGGCCAGGGTGGACGCCTGGGGGGAACTGCTGGCCGGGCTGACCGCCGGGGGCGGCAAACTGTCGCGCATCCAGTGGTTGGAACGCACGCTGCCCGACTCCGGCGACCAGCTTCAGCGGCACTGGCGGGTCCGCGGGCATCACGACGACTCTTGGGCCGCCGACGCCTACCAGCAGGTCATCGACGCGGCGGGCCCGGTGGCGCAGCGACACGAGACCTACCTCTCGTTTCAGCTTCGGGCCAGGGACGCCCGGCGCGCGATCCAGCGGGCCGGGGGCGGTGACCAGGCGGCCTGCGCCGTCCTGCTCGGCGAACTGCGCACGATGGAGGCGGCTCTCGCCCGTGCATCCATCAACACGGTCGGATGGCTGCCGCCACGGGCGCTCGCCGCGGTCATCCGCACCACCTACGATCCGTACTCGATCGAGATGATTGACGCGCGGGGTGGTGCGAGTACGGACCTCGCCGGGGGCCTGAAGGGGTTGGCGTCCGGCATCGACCCGGCGGTCGCGGGCCCGGTCCGGACCGTCACCGCCTGGGACCACTACCGCACCGACTCCGGCTTCCACACGACATACTGGATCAATGGCTGGCCGCGTGTGCCCTCCCCTGCCGCGTTCCTCGCTCCGCTGCTGATGGAGACGACCTGTCGGCGGACGGTTTCACTGGTGGTCGAGCCGCTGCCTGGCCGGAAGGCGGAGAAGGCGGTAAACCGACGGCGGATGGCACACCTCGGTGAACAGCAGATGCGGGACAAGGTCGGGAAGGTCACCACCCAGCGCGACGTGGCTGAGGCCGACGAGGTCGAACGCCGCGAGCAGGAGCTGATCGCCGGATTCGGCGCCTTCCGCTTCCACGGCTTCGTCACGGTCTCCGCCGACGACCTCGACGGGCTCGCCGATGCCTGCGGTGAGGCCGAAACGCTGGCCTCACGCAGCCGGTTGGAGATGGTGCGTCTCGTCGGCGAGCAGGATCAGGGCTTCAGCGTCGGAGCACTACCGTTGGCGGTGGGGGTTTCTTGAGCTCAGCACACGACGACGCCTCGGCCCGCGGGTACCCGGTCCCGACCGGCGGATACCCGACCGGCGGCTATGCGGTAGGCGGTTACGTGCCGGCTGGCTATCCGGCCGGTGGAGCCGTGGCCGGTCGCCCCGAGCGTGCCGACAGCAGCCCCGGCGGCCCGGGCGGCCCCGGCGACGAGGGCGTCGACGGCGACTTCGACGACCCGCCCAGCTACGACGAGGCTGGTTACGACCCCGACGGCTACGAGGCGGCGGCCTACGAGGCCACGTCCCACGACCCGGGACGCGACACCGAGGGCTATGTGGACCTCGGCGGCGGTCCGCGGCGGCGGCGCGAGGGACACATATCCGCGGAGCCCCCCCGGCGCAGCCGGCGCACGGAACGGGCCGCGGCGGCCACCGAGAAGGCGGCGATGCGCCGGGCCCAGCTAGCCCTGCGCCGGGGCGCACAGCCGCCGCGGCTGTTCGGGCCGTTCGGCGGGCGGACGTTCCACAAGCTGCGGCTTCCCGCGCACATGGAGACGACGGCACAGATCGCCGGCATCTACCCGTTCGTCGTCGACTCCGGCTTGGCCGCGCCCGGCATGTACATCGGTCGGCACGTTTGGTCGGGGAACTCGTTCGACTTCGACGTCTTCGAGCTGTACCGCCAGCAGGTCATCGAGAATCCGAACTTCGCCGTGTTCGGCGCGGTCGGCTCCCGCAAGTCGGCGCTGCTGAAGACGCTGATCTCGCGGGGGGCGGCATTCGGCTACCAGGCCGCCGTACCCTGTGACCCGAAGGGCGAGTACACGCGGCTGGCTCGGCGCCTCGGCTGTGAGCCCACCTACATCGGGCCCGGCATGGCCACCCGGCTGAACCCGCTCGACGCCCCACCCCGTCCGATGGGCATCGCCGACGAGGACTGGGCCCGTGAGGTGAAGCGGGCTCGTTCGGCACTCCTGTCGTCCCTGATCGAGACGGCGAAGGGGGTACCGCTCACCCCGGCCGAGCACACCGCGGTCGACCTGGCTCTCGACGTCGTGACCCGGCAGATCACCGGGGCGTCCCCGGACCGGTGGGCAACCCCGCTCCTGCCGCACGTGCTGGAGGCGATGACGGATCCGACCGAGGAGGACTGTGTCAACCTCCCGATGACCGCGACCGAGCTGCGCGACGCCTCCCGGGATGCCACGCTGACCCTGCGCCGGCTCACGCACGGCGCGCTGGGCGGTCTGTTCGACGGGCTTACCACCTCCCCGCTGGACTTCGACCGTCCGATCGCCGTGCTGAACCTGGAGCGGGTCCAGGGCAGCGATGAGATGATCGCCCTGATCATGACCTGCGCGCAGGCGTGGATGGAAGCGGCACTCATGCGCCAGGACGGCGTGCAGCGCTACGTCGTCTACGACGAGTGCTGGCGGCTGATGCGGTTCGCCGGCCTCGTCCGCCGGCTGTCCGCCCAGCAGAAGCTCGCCCGGCAATGGGGATGCGCGAACGCGATCGTTGCCCACCGTATCTCCGACCTGCTGTCCGCCTCGCCGGACTCGGTGGAGATCGCCAAGGGCCTGCTCGCCGAGACCGCGATCCGGATCCTCTACAAGCAGGCGTCCGATCAGATCGCCGACACGCAGGCCGCACTCGGGCTCACCGATGTCGCCGCCGACCTGCTCCCCAGGCTCGACCCGAGCTACGCCCTGTGGCTGATCGGCGCCCGCGCCTTCTATGTCGAGCACGTCGTCGGCGACCTGGAGATCCCCGTGGTGCTCAACGGCTCGAAGATGCACGGCGAGGTCGACGACACCAACCTGACCCCCGACGATCTGGATCCGGCCGAGCTGGACCCGCCGGATCTCGGTCCCGGCCGGCTGCGCCGGATGGCCGACGAACTCCTCGACAACCGGGAACTCGGGAGCGGGGAGCTCGTCGACGGCCCGGCCGTCCCACGGGCCGCCGGCCTCACGGGCAGGTTCGGTTACCCGCCCGTGGAGCCCAGCCCCAGCTCCACCAGCTGACGATCCCCGGGCGGCGCGCCGAGGGCGCGGTACCTGAGGACCTCGACGCGCCGGCAGGGCGGCCCCGTCAGCGTTGGAAGGTCACCCGCAGCACGGCCCGGGCGAGGGTGTGGAAGGTGAGGTTGAAGCCGACGACGGCCGGTGAGACCTCGTCGTTGATCTCTAGTTCCGGAACGTCGACCGCGTGGACGGTGAAGATGTACCGGTGCGGTACGTCGCCCTGCGGCGGCGCGGCCCCGCCATACGCCTTGGAGCCCCAGTCGCTGCGCACGTGATACGCGCCGACGGGCAGGCCGGTGAAGTCACCGCTGCCCGCGCCGCGGGGAAGCTCGGTCACCGCCGCGGGGATGCCCACCAGGACCCAGTGCCAGAATCCGCTGCCGGTGGGCGCGTCCGGGTCGTAGCAGGTGACGACGAAACTCCTGGTCTCGGCGGGCTGACCGAACCAGGCCAGCTGTGGGGAGATGTCGGCACCCCCGGCGCTGGTGTGCACCTGATCGGACGGAACGACTCCACCGTCGACGAGGTCCGTACTGGTCACGGTGAACAGCGGTTTGGCGGGCAGCACGTCGAACGGGTCGGGGGGTGTACCGCGGTCGAGCAGGGACATCTACCATTCCTTCCGTTACGCCATTCGATGACATTCCCGAGACGGAACCGTCACCTGCCGGCTCTACGCTTCTCCGCGATGAAACCTCACCCGGAGGTGCGCCGGGCCGTCGGCATGCGGTTCCAGACAACCTGGTGAGGTCCCGGTGAGACTGGTCACCGCCATCCTGCGTCCACATCGCATCGATGACGTACGCACCGCCCTTGAGACCTTCGGTATTCAGGGTATGACGGTCAGCCAGGTGACCGGATTCGGCATCGAACTGTGGCGTACCCAGACATATCGCGGGCAGACCTTCCACGATGAGTCGGTGAGCGCCGTGCGGGTCGAGTGCGTCGTCGCGGACTCCGACGTCGAGGACGTCATCGAGGTGATCCGGAGATCGGGCGGATCGGCGGCCAGCGGAGCCGGCAAGATCTGGGTTCTTCCTGTTGACGCCCTCGCCCGCGTCCGCACGGGGGAACGCGGACCGGACACCTTGTGAGTGCGGACGCCTCGTGAGTCCGGCGGCGCCCCGGCTGCACCGAGGGCGACCAGCAGACTGCACCGACCGTGACCAGCTCGGTTGCCGCGATCTCTCGATGGCCCCCAAGGCCACAACACCACCCACCAATAGTGAGATGATCGTCATACAAACGATGCTTTCGGTGTGCGACCAGCGACTGTTCCCACCTTTGGGTGACGAGGAGAGGCGACAATGACCCGTTGACCCGATACGGTTGACGGGTCCCGGCGGGCGTCCCGCCGACTCCCCCCGTATCGGTGCGGAGCCCGCCGGGACCCGTCCTCGCGACTTGGCCGCATCACAGGTAACCGTCGCGCGGCTGCGATGACCACCGGGGTATCCCAATCAGCCCCGGTCGTCTTGATCAGTCCCGGTCAGTCCTGATCAGTCTCGCTCAGTCCCGGGGTCTGACGTTGATGAGCAGCCGAGTGACGCCCGCCGCCGCGGTGTGGCCGTACCGCGAAGGTCGCAGCCTCCTCGGCGACCGGGGCACTCCTGCCGAATTCAGCGGAGCCTTCCCGCACGGCACCGTTCCTGGCCCGCTTCCTACGGCGGGCCCGGAGGAATTCGAAAGCGATGGGAAGCACCGAGACGGCGACAATTAGAATCAACATCGGCTCAATTTTGTTCCGTACAAAATCTATCTTACCGAGGTAAAAACCCAGAACCGTGAGGCCGCAACCCCAGACCACCCCGCCCACAATGTTATAGGTGATGAAGATGCGGTAGTTCATCCGGCTCACGCCGGCGATGACCGGAGTGAAGGTGCGGACCACGGGAACAAACCGCGCCAGGATGATGGACCGCGGCCCGTATTTCTCGAAGAACTCGTGCGACTGCTCGACGTACTCCTGTTTGAACAGCCGCGAGTCGGGGCGTCGGAACAACGCCGGACCGGCTCTTCGACCGATCAGGTAGCCGACTTGGTCGCCAGCCACCGCGGCGAGCCCGATCAGGACAGCCGCCACCGGCAGCGGGGTGGAAAGCTCGTCGCGGGCGATCAGCATACCCACGGTGAACAGCACGGAGTCACCCGGGAGGAAGAACCCGACCAGTAGGCCGGACTCCACGAAGACGATCAACAGAACGACAGCCAGGCCCGCTTTGGCCAGGCTGTCCGCGCTGAGGACGCCAGGGCCGAGAGCGAGGGTATTCGACGCGAATGCATTCACTATCGCGGGCCTCCGACAGGCTTCGACGACGGGTTGGACACGTCCGTGAGACCGCGGCAACCATCGAGGGACCGCTACCGCACCCGCCTGAGGACACCGTAAGGGTATCGAGCGCTCTTCCGTCTCCCACCGGGCACCCGCAAGAGTGGCTCCACGGCGTCCCGGGCACGTCCCGGGCACGTCCCGGCAGGTCCGGTTACGCCCGGTACGTCCCTCATGGGTGCCCGATCATAGGTGCCCGAATCGTCCAGCGAAGCGATCCACCGCCAGTCAAGATCCGGCCGGCCCAGGCGGACCGCCGACGCGATGGCCGGATGTGCCTCATTAGACTTAATTCGTGCATTATCGGCGGCCAAGCTTGGATCAGCAGCCTGTTGTCCCGAATGATCCGAGTGGCCCGCCGGCCTGGCCGGATGCGTTAACACCACGGCCCCCGCGCTCCCGGCCAACGCAGTCAGCGCAGTCAGGGAGGCCGACACGATCGGCTGCGGGGGCCACCCCTGTCGGGGCGCACCGATGCCCCTCCCGTCCGGTCCGTACCCCGCTGCTCGCGGTCCGGCTCCTGCTCGGGCTGCTGCCCCTCGCGGCCTGCGGAAAGCGGGCTGGCGGCGGCGACGGATCATCCCCCGCGATCAGTGCCGGCGGACCCGATGAGCGAGGTGCATCGTTACCACCGGGAACCCGCGGGGAAATTCTGTCCAGTCAGGTGGTCGCGCCGGCCCCGACTGGTATCCGGGCGTGGCGGGTGATGTACCGGTCCCACGCGACGCCGGGCGTCGACATTCCGGTGTCCGGGATAATCCTGGCTCCGGAGGAGAACGTTCCGGTTCCGCCGGGCGGCCGAAAAATCGTCGCATTCGAGCATGGCACCACGGGCCTCAAGGATGCCTGTGCACCGTCGGCGGCACGACCCGCGCTGATCGCCGCCGCCTCGACTTTTCCGCTCGTCCGGGCCGGTTATGTCGTGGCCCTCACAGACTATCCGGGGCTGGGGAGTCCCGGCGAACACGCGATCTACGTTGCCGAGCCGGAGGGCAGGGCCGTGCTTGACGCGGCACGCGCCGCCGCTGCCCTCAAGGCGACCGGTGCCGGTCGCGACATCGTCCTCTGGGGCTATTCGCAGGGCGGCCAGGCGGTGTTAGCCGCCGGAGCGCTTGCCGCCGCCTACGCACCCGAGCTACGGATCCGGGGAGTCGTCGCAACCGCCCCCCTGGCCGACCTGCCGGCGTCCCTCGCCACCTTGCAGCACAATACCGACGGGGTCGCCTATGTCCTGCTGGCGATAATCGGGCTGTCCGTCGAGGACCGGACGATCAATCTGGACCGGGTGCTCACCCCGACCGGCCGGCGACTGCTGTCGATCGCCCGCGACCGTTGCGCCACCGACCTCACCAGGGCGAGCATCGGTACGTCCGTCGACACCGCCTTTACCGTCAATCCTCTGGATCATCAGCCCTTCGCAGCCGGATTCGCCCGGCAGCGAGAGGTGGCCCTGCGGAAGATGGCTCCGACCCTCGTTCTCCAGGGTGACCTCGACCTGGTGATCCGACGCACGGTGACCGACGGCGTGGTCACCGGGCTGTGCCGGAAGGGCACGACCGTGGACTACCGGCGTTACCCCGGCGCGGACCACGGCACCGTCCTCGGCGCATCGATGGCCGACCTCACCGCCTGGGTCGCGCAGCGCTTCGCCCCGTACCCGCCGCCGGTCACCGACATCTGCGAGATGCGCGCAGCCCGGTTCGGATCACCCGTCCCCGGATAAACGGGCTCGTCGCCAGCTCACGGCTGTCCCCGGCTCACGGTAGGGCCTGTGGACAACCGTGCGCCCGAGCACACCCTGCCCATCGGTGGTTTGTTGTGATCGTTTGATCATGTATGGGCGGCCGGGGAATTGTCTGGCTGTGTCGGGTAGGGAAGGAGCGGTTCGGCCGCGGAGGTGATCGTGATGACAGAGCCGCTGCCGTGCCCGCCGGCTCCGGCGCCGGTGGAGGCGTACGCATCCCGGTTGGATGGCCTGTTCGCCTCCCGGGCGCAGCGGCGGGCGTTCCGGGACTACCTGGTCGGTCTGCTGCTGCCGCGGGACCGGAACAAGACGCTGACCTGTCTGGCCGGGGCGGAGCCGGTGGTGGGCGCGCAGCACCGGGAGATCCAGCGGCTGCAGTGGTTTCTGTCCGAGTCGCCGTGGGACCACGAGAAAATCAACACTCGGCGGGTTGAGCTGCTCATGGCGGCGCCGGCCACCCGGCCTCATCCCGGCGGGGTACTGATCCTGGACGACTCCGGGGACCGCAAGAGCGGGCACGCCACCGCGGGCGTGTCCCGTCAGTACATCGGTTCCCGAGAACCGACCGACACGCTCGCCGCCGGACACCGGCTCCGCCTCTACCTACCCCCATAGATCACGGATCACGAACTGCCGATCACAACAAACCACCGCCATCCATGGGGACCGCCA
>NZ_CDWTNB010000119.1:0-12532 GCF_977947065.1 Frankia sp. CgJB1 | reverse complement strand
ATGAAACCCCAGACCGCAGCTTGATCAACTTAGCGGAAATGGCATTGAGGCCAGCCGGCATTCAAATTTTCGCCGTTCTCCGACCGGAAGAAATCAGTTGACACGTGATGTGGACCGCGGCTTTCATGGAAGAATTATTCCACGCCTCGATGCGTCACGGCCGGCTCAGGTGGGACTCTTATCTAAACACCGGCTCCCTGGTGCGGCGTGAGGATCTGCGCGGACACCGTCGTCGTGACCAGGAAGATCACGAAGAGTAGTGCCCAGAGCGGATAACCGGCGCTCGCCCGAGCATCGCGGTGGCGACGAAGAGGGCCAGTTTCACCGCGAGTCGCGACGGTTGGCCGAGTCTGCGTGCTGCCCGCGGCGCCAGCCACCTACCCCAGATTCCGGCTGTCAGAAGTGGGAGGAGCCCGGCAAGGGTGATCTTGGCTGCTGTCGGCAGCGGATCCGGCTGGGCCTGGGGCCTGGGATCCGTGGGCGCGTGGTCCGGGTCGACCGTCTAGTCGTCTAGTCGTCTAGTCGTCTAGTCGTCTAGTCGTCTAGTCGTCTAGTCGTCTAACGCTGTTAGTCGATTCTAGCTAGCAATGTTAGTCAACCGCTTGTCAAGAAGCCGGTGCGCGTCGCGTCTGGGTGACCGGCTGCGGGGGCAGTCGACGCCGCCCTGTTCGGCGGCGTCGCGCCGGATGAGACATTGGGTCCGGATGAGACAGTGGGTGTTGTCCGATGAATCGGCGGCGCTGATCTGGACCGACCGGAGCCGCTCGCTGAGCGAGCCGTGCCGTGCCGCGGCCCGGATCGGTCCAGCCTGGCCCGGGTCGGCCCAGGTGATTAGTTGATCAGTTTGATGAGCTGGCGCCCGTCGAGCCAGTTGCCGGTGACATCGGTGAACGTGTTGTTCTTCCACGCCAGCAGCCGCACCGCCGTGTTGCAGACCGCCGGGAAGATGTCGATCTGCTTGCCGTCACAGGTGAACGGATGGGCCATGACGTTCGGGTGGTCGTGGGAGGCACGAAGCGCCGTGAGCAGGGCGGCCGAGGTCGGCTGGGCGGTACCGGCCAGCAGCGACCGGATGTTGAGGACGGCGGAGAAGGATCCCTGCGACGACGAGGAACGATCGGCCTCCGGGATCGCCTTACGGAACGCCGCCGTGTCGGCGTCACCATCGCTCGTCCCGACCGGCAGGTAGCTGGAAGCGAAGTAGAGGTTGTCGGTCCGGCCGCTGGCCGCGCGCGGCACCGCGGGGGTGGTGCAGGGACCGATGAAGTAGATGTCGCTGCGGATGTTCAGCGCCGCCGCGGCCTGGACGATCCGGGTGCACGTCGCTGCCTGGAACACCACGATGATCGCGTCTGGCTTGCCCGCCGCGACCTGGGTCAGGGCTGGCGCGAAGTCCGCCGCGTCGGATTTCTCTGGCACCAGTTTGATATCGGACACACCTTTATGGCGCAGGATGTTCTGTGATCCCTGGATAGCGGCGGACAGCAGGCCGGGCAGGTCGAGGTACAGCGCGTGCACGCTGCGCACATGCCGGATGTTCGTCAGATAGTCGGTGAGGCCGAGCAGCTCGCTGAGCGAACCGCCGGAAAACGCGAAGGCGTTGTGTGAGCCGAGTTCTCCGCTCAGCTGAGGAGAGCCGGTGACGTACGGGATGTGGGCGGTCTCGTATATCGGCATCGCCGCCTCCGCGCCGAAATCGATCCCGCCGACCACCGCGAGTGGTTTCGTGGCGACAAGCCGGTTGGCGCAGTTCTGGGAAGACTCCGGCGAGCCGTCGGTTGCGCAACTGATCAGCCGGAGCGGCCGACCGTCGAGCCCGCCCAGAGAGGTGTTGGCGTAGTCCACGGCGGCCTGAGCGGCCTTCCGGGTCTCCGGGTATGACCCGACAGTGCTGTTCTCAACCGTTACGAAGCCGACAGTGACCGGAGGCCCGGTCAGGCGGCTCGCCGCCGCGCTGCCACCGGCAGCTGCGCCGGACGAGCCACCGCGCTGACTCGTGCACCCGACGACGACAACGGACAAGGCTACGGAGAACGCGAGGAGGATGCGGGAGGCTTGTCTCACGGCTCGTGAAGCTACACTTCTGTCGTCCAGTTCTGGGGGCTTGACCGTCGACCGGTCTGGGGGCTTGACCGTCGACCGGCCGGACGGGGACTGTTGTGTGACCATGCGTCCGGTCTTCATCGCAGTTCGGATCTCTCTATCTGTAATAGATGCGTCTACGGGGGTCCGGTGACAACGTATATAGCAGCATTGCTGCTCGGCCTTGGCCCGGGGGCCGTGTACGCGGCGCTCGGGCTGGGGCTCGTGCTCACCTACCGCGCGTCCGGCGTGGTCAACATCGCCCATGGGGCGTTCGCTATGTACGTCACCTATCAGTACGCAGAACTACGGGAGGTCGGGGACCTCGTACTGCCCGTCGTCGGGATGCCGCCAAGAATTCATCTCACCGACACGCCCACCTTCGGGCTAGCCCTGTCAGCATCCCTCGCAATGGCGGCAATCCTAGCACTGGTATCCTATCTGGTTATTTTTCGGCCCTTGCGGCGTGCCCAGCCGCTGATGACGGTCGTGGCTGCGGTCGGCCTCACGATCGCGCTGCAGGCCGTCGCCGTGCTCCAGTTCGGATCTGACAACAGGTTCCTTAGCCCGGTGCTGCCGCAGTCACCGCTGTCCCTGCTGGGCGTGACCGTGGCGAGCGACCGGCTGCTGCTCGCCGTGTCGGTCATCGTGGTCGCCGCCGGTCTGTGGGCGATGTCGCGCTGGACGTTGTTCGGCCTGGCTACCCGCGCCGTCGCCGAGGATGAGCAGACCACCGCGCTTCTCGGTCGGCGGCCCGGGTGGATCGCCGCCGTCAACTGGGTCATTGCGGCCGTGCTCGCCGCTCTCGCCGGGATCCTCGTGGCGCCGATCAGTGCGCTGAATCCGACGAGCTACTCGCTGTTCGTCGTTCCCGCGCTCGCCGCCGCTCTGCTCGGTGGCCTGTCCTCGTTCGGTCTGACCGTCGTCGGAGCTCTCGGCCTCGGCATGACCCAGGCTGTCCTGATCCCGTTGCAACAGGACGTCTCCTGGTTGAACCAGCCGGGACTGCGCGCGCTGCTTCCGATGCTTCTGGTCATCGCGGTGGCGAGCCGGCGCGGGGACCTGATTCCCGGTCGCGCCGCGGGCGTCGCCGTGTCGGCTCCGATGCCGGTGGTCGAACCGCCGGAGTCTCCCCTGCGCCACCTCGCAATCGGTGTGCCGTTCGGGGTGGTCGCGATCCTCGTGCTGACCGGCCCCTACCGGCTCGGCCTCGAACGCAGCCTCGCTGGCGCCGTGGTGTGTCTGTCGTTCGTCGTGTTGACCGGGTACGTCGGACAGCTCTCGTTGGCGCAGATGACCCTCGCCGGTGTCGCCGGCTTCCTGTTGGCCAGACTCCAGGGTGAGCTGGGCGTGCCGTTCCCGATCGCACCCCTGCTCGCCACGGGTGCCGCCGCTGTGGCGGGCCTGCTGCTGGGGGTGCTGTCACGGCGGCTGCGTGGAATCGACCTGGCGTTGATCACTCTGATCGCCGGCGTCGCGATCCAGGAGGTGGTGTTCGGAAACCCGCTGGTCACCGGCGGGTTGGCCGGGTCGGTAGTACCGAATCCGAAGATCTTCGGCCTCGATCTCGGGCTCGCCGGTGCCGGGTTCCCTCGGCCGGAGTACGGGCTGCTGGCGTTGGCCGTGCTCGCCGCGTGCTGCTACGGGGTCGCCCGGCTGCGCACCGCGGACCTGGGCCGGCGCATGCTGGCCGTGCGCGCGAACGAACGGGCCGCTGCCGCAGCCGGGATCGACGTCCGTCGTACGAAGGTGCTCGCCTTCACTCTCTCCGCCGCGATCGCCGGTCTCGGCGGTTGCCTCATCGGCTATGGTCAGGGACGTCTGTCCTTCGACTCGTTCGGCGTCACGGCCTCGCTGTTCTTCCTGGCGATCGCGGCCGCCGGTGGGGTGACGAGCGTCGGCGGAGCGTTGCTGGGCGGCCTGCTGGTGCCGGGCGGAATCGTGTTCATCGTGCTGGACCAGGTTGCCGGGCTCGGCAAGTACCAGTCCGTGCTGTGCGGGATCGCCGTCGTGGTGCTGGCGGTGCTACGTCCGGCCGGGCTCGCGTACCGACCGCATCGGACGGCTCGCGCCGATCATCAGGGCCGCGTGGATCGGTCGGGTGGCACGCATCGGACCGGTTCTGGGCAGCGAACGCGTCGAGGAGATCACGTGCGACACCCGCAGCCGCCGGACCAGGGCCGGCCGAGCCTGACCCCGCATCCGGTCAACCCGGGCGGAGCCCCGTGACGGCGTTGCTGGCGGTCGACATGCTCGCCGCCGACCAGGGCCGTACGCGCATCCTCGAGGATGTCTCCTTCACCCTGTCGGCCGGCACCATCACCGGGCTCATCGGACCCAACGGAGCCGGAAAGACGACGTTGATCGACGCCCTCACCGGGTTTGCGTCGATCAGCGCGGGCACCGTCACGCTGGACGGTGCCGTGCTCGTCGGACTGCCGGCGCATGAGCGGCTGCGGTTGGGGCTCGCCCGCACCTTCCAGGCGCTGGAACTCTTCGACAGCCTGGAGGTCGGGGAGAACCTGGCCGTCGTCACGCCCCGGGCACCCGGACCCGCGGACGGGCCAGATCCGGCCCGGTCGCTCGGGCTCGCCACGATCGCCGACCGCCTGCCGTCGACGCTCTCCCACGACGAGCGGTCCTCGGTGGCTCTCGGCCGCGCCCTCGTCGCCGGGCCGAAGGTCCTGCTGCTGGACGAACCGGCCGCGGGTCTCGACCCGGCCGCCCGCCGGACGCTCGCCGACCGGCTGCGCCGCATCGCCGCCGACGGCATCGCCGTGCTGCTCGTCGACCACGATGTGAAGCTCGTCTTCGACGTATGCGACCACGTCCTCGTCCTGGACGGGGGCCGCGTCGTCGCGCGCGGTCGACCTGCCGAGGTGCGCGCCGATCCGGCGGTCCGCGCCGCCTATCTGGGCGGTGGTGAGCCGGACGGCGGCGACCGCGCCGGGCCTGCCCCGGCCTCTGCCTCCGGGTCCATGCCTGGCTCCACCCCGGCGCCGGCCCCCGGTCGAGGCGGGGGCGATCTGCTCGTGCTCGACCGGGTCACAAGCGGATACGACGGAGTTCCGGTGCTCCGGGACGTGTCGCTCACCGTCGGTGCCGGGGAGATCGTGGCGCTGCTCGGAGCGAACGGCGCGGGCAAGACGACGCTGATCCGCACGGCGGCGGGGCTGCTGACGCCGTCGAGGGGGCGGGTCAAGGTCCTCGATGACCGGTCGCGCCGGGCCGCGCCGAGCACACTCGCCCGCCGGGGGATGGCGGTCGTACCGCAGGGACGAGGGTCACTCGGGCGGTTGACCGTCCGCGAGAACCTGCGCCTGGCGGCCGGCCGGCGCTCATCCGGCGAGATCGGGCCGGTGTTGGACTGGTTCCCGGTGCTGCGCGGCCTGCTCGACCGGTCGGCCGGAGAACTGTCCGGGGGTGAGCGGCAACGGCTCGCGTTGGCTGTCGCTCTGGTGCGCAGACCGCGTCTGCTGCTGGTGGACGAGCTGTCGTTCGGCCTGGCACCCGGGGTCGCGCCGCAGCTGCTCGCCCTGCTGCGCACGATCGCCCTCGAGACGTCGACCGGCGTGCTGCTGGTCGAGCAGTTCGTCTCGCTCGCGTTGCAGGTGGCCGACCGTGGCTACGTTCTCGACCGGGGCCGGATCGCGCTGTCGGCGAGCGCGGCGGATCTCGTCGCGCGTCCCGAGCTCATCGAGACGGCCTACCTGGGCGGGAGTTCCGGGCCGGCGGCGGCCCCGGACCGCTGAGCTGGTCCGGCGTTCCCCGCCACGCGGAGAAACCGGGGTCCGGCGGAACAGGGCTCTCACGTCGCCCGATGGTGTGGGGCATGCGTCGGATGAACCGGAAGGGGTGGCGAGCGGGCCGGCGGTGTCTTACTGTCGACAAGCGTCGAAGTTGATCGCGGGAGCTCCGCCAAGGGGCTGAGAGGGCGGCTGGGGCCGCCGACCGCAGGAACCTGTCCGGGTAATGCCGGCGTAGGGAGTCTTAACATGGTGTCGCGCACCGACCGTTCGTCCTCCTCTGTCTCGTCCTCCTCCTCGTCCATCTCGGCCGCGGCGATGATGGCGGTCTCGACGGGTCCGCTGACGGGCAGCCGCAAGACCTGGTTGGTCGGTGTGGATCCCGATCTGCGGGTGCCGATGCGGGAGATCGTGCTGACCACGGGTGACACCGTCGTGGTGTACGACACCTCCGGTCCATATACCGACCCGGGGGTAACCATCGACGTGCACCGGGGTCTGCCGGCGACGCGGGACAGCTGGATCGCCCAGCGTGGCGACACCGCGCCGGATGAACAGCGGACCGTTCCCGGGACCGGGGCGCCCGGTTCTGGGACGCCCGGTCTTGGCGGGACGGATCTCGGCGGGCAGGTGCGAGTGCCCCGTCGGGCGGTGCCGGGACGGCCTTCCGTAACCCAGCTGGGCTACGCCCGCCGCGGTCAGATCACTCGGGAGATGGAGTTCGTTGCCCTGCGGGAGGGTCTTCCCGTCGAGACGGTGCGGGCGGAGATCGCCGCGGGGCGGGCCGTGCTGCCGGCGAACGTGAACCATCCCGAGTCCGAGCCGATGGCGATCGGCCGTGCGTTTCTCGTGAAGATCAATGCGAACCTCGGCAACTCGGCCGTTACCTCCTCAATCGAGGAAGAGGTCGAGAAGATGGTGTGGGCGACCCGCTGGGGCGCGGACACCGTGATGGACCTCTCGACCGGGTCGGACATCGCCCTGACCCGTGAGTGGATCATCCGCAACGCGCCGGTGCCGGTCGGGACCGTGCCGATCTACCAGGCGTTGGAGAAGGTCGGTGGCCGGCCGGAGAAGCTGTCCTGGGAGGTCTACCGGGACACCGTGATCGAGCAGTGCGAGCAGGGTGTGGACTACATGACGGTCCACGCGGGGGTGCTGCTGCGCTACGTGCCGCTGACCGCGCGGCGCAGGACCGGGATCGTCTCGCGCGGCGGCTCGATTCTGGCCTCCTGGTGCCTGGCCCATCACGAGGAGAACTTCCTCTACACCCACTTCGCCGAGCTGTGCGAGATCTTCGCCGCGTACGACGTCACGTTCTCCCTGGGCGACGGCCTGCGGCCCGGGTCCATCGCGGACGCGAACGATGAGGCACAGCTCGCCGAGCTCGTCACCCTGGGCGAGTTGACGCAGGTGGCGTGGGAGCACGACGTCCAGGTGATGATCGAGGGCCCCGGGCACGTGCCCATGAACAAGATCGAGGAGAACGTGCAGCTGCAGCGGGAGCTGTGCCACGACGCGCCGTTCTACACTCTCGGGCCGCTGACCACCGACATCGCCCCCGGCTACGATCACATCACCTCCGCGATCGGGGCGGCGATGATCGGATGGGCCGGTACCGCCATGCTCTGTTACGTCACCCCGAAGGAGCATCTCGGCTTGCCTGACCGGGACGACGTCAAGGCCGGCGTCATCGCCTACAAGATCGCCGCGCACGCCGCCGACCTCGCCAAGGGTCATCCCGGCGCGCAGGCCTGGGATGACGCCCTGTCGGACGCCCGGTTTGAATTCCGTTGGGCTGACCAGTTCCACCTCGCGCTCGACCCCGACACCGCACGCGCGTTCCACGACGAGACGCTGCC
Source organism: Frankia sp. CgJB1 (assembly GCF_977947065.1). Taxonomy (NCBI): domain Bacteria; kingdom Bacillati; phylum Actinomycetota; class Actinomycetes; order Frankiales; family Frankiaceae; genus Frankia; species Frankia sp. CgJB1. Next base: position 4,842 of record NZ_CDWTNB010000119.1, on the reverse strand, counting down.
GGCCCCGGCCGCGAAGTCGGCGCACTTCTGTTCGATGTGCGGCCCGCACTTCTGCTCGATGAAGATTTCCCACCAGATGCGGGCACACGCGGGCGGGGACGGGCTGGACCCGGCCGGGCATGGCGCGGGCCCGGCCGGCGACGAGGCGGTCACCGCCGGCCTGCGGGAGAAGGCCGCCGAGTTCAACGTCGCCGGCAATCGGATCTACCTTCCGGTGGCCAACTCCTGACCGACCGTCCCGACGGGCTCCCGACGGGCTTCTGCCGGTCAGCGGCGGGCCCCGTCGGGCGCAGTGGTCCAGTGGTCCAGTGGTCCAGTGGTCCATAAAAGATATCTAAAAAAGATAGCTAAGACGATTACTTTGGCGGGGGAGTAACCTCTCAAGAGGAAGTGGAGTGGTTATTTGGGCGATCGGCTCGAGGGGAGGTCTCCGATGAACCCGGACGTGCTGATCGGGTTGGGCGATCATCCGGTGCTGGACTTCGTCAACAGCCTCGCCTTCTCGGCGGACGGCCCGATCGAGTTGATCGCCGATGGGCGGAGCTACCTGCGCTGGCTCCAGCTCGCGGGGCTTGTCGGCACGGCCGAACGAGAGGCGCTGCCTGCTCGGTTCGGGCCCGAGGAGCTCGACCGCATCGCCGTCGCCGCGGTCGAGCTCCGGGAGTGGCTGCGGCCGCTCATCGGCGCCTGGGCGGGCGGCAGCTCCACCGTGCCGGACGAACCCACGCTGTCGCGACTGAATGGGCTGTTGGCCACCGACCATCGGTACGCGCGGCTTACCCGCGTTGGCGGTACCCCCGCGATCGTCGAAAGCGGGACGTGGGCATCCGCCGAGGTCCTCCTCGCCTTGCCGGCGCGGGCCGCCGCGGACCTGTTCGCGCATGGCAACCGGTCGCTCGTCCGCAACTGCGACGGCCCGACCTGCACGCTGTGGTTCTATGACCGCACCAAGGCCCACCAGCGTCGCTGGTGCAGCATGGCCATCTGCGGCAACCGGGCCAAGGCATGGGCGCACCGGGCCCGCCTCACCACTGGACGCGCTCCTGGCGCCTTAGCCGCGGAAGGTTCTGCGGTAGGCGTTCGGGGGACTGCGATGGCGTCGCGTAGGTGCTGACGTAGCGAAGCGGCGGGTGAAGGTTCGGCGACTCATCCCGGCGTGGGCGGCCAGGTCCTCCAGCCGGAGGGCATGGTCTAGCCGCTCAATTGACCGGCAGGCAGCGGCGCAGTAGAAAGAATCAAGGATGTCGAATGCATCGGTGGCGTTGGCCCTTGGGCGTCGGCCTCGCACTGAGCCGCGGGCGTAGTCTCCACCAGACTCGGGGCACCTCACGCCTGTTACGTGTTTGGCGAGGTTGTCAATCATGGCGATGTAGATCATCGCTTCGGAGCTGGCGGGTAGGACGGCGCGTAGCATCGACGTGTTCGAGGACGTCCGGCGGGGGACCGCAGGGAGCATCGACGATATCCTCACCTGGCTGCAGACTCCACCCACTGTTACAGAGAGTGAGAAGCGGGAGGGTATCGCCTGAGTCGCTTGGCGGCCCCCGTCGCCAATTGTGGTACGAATTGCAGTACAAGAGACCTTGAAGCGGCAGAGCCCCGCGCCTTGGACGGGGGCGCGGGGCTCTGGCCTGTCTCAACCGTGCGTGCCCCTGGTGGAGCGGCTTTCGAACGAGACATTCCGGACAGAACTAGATCAATTGTACCGTAGATCACTCAAGGTGAATACGGATAAGCAAGGCGCTACCGCCCGGCCCGAGGCGCGTGCCTGCCGCTGCGGGTGTGGCGAGACCGTGACGCAGTCTCGCCACTTCGTGAGTCAGGCTCATCAAGTGGTCTGGCTGCGGACGCAGCGGTATCTCGGTACGCGGAGTCGTCGGGAGAGAGTGGTGCAACTTGCCCCTACTTGTCCCAATCCGCCACCGGGGAGATCATCCCGCCGTCGTCCGTGGTTGACGTCCCCACGCCCGGTCAGCCACCATGGCCCGAAGAACGGTTCGCAATATTTCTAGCAACGGAGGCCCCGTGCGTGCCCGGTTCCTCGGCAAGGACCCTGACTCCCAGATAGACAACTCGCCCACCCTGTTCGCCACCGACCGTACGGACCGGGTGACCTACATCGCCCAGGGGTGGAAGGTGACCGACCCGCAGGCGCTTGCGGACATCGGCGCTGTCCCCGACCACGAGACCTTGATCGAGATCCCGGAAGACGTCCTGAAGTTCTACGTCCGCCGCTACCTGGAGCAGGAGGGGGAGCACTGAGCCAGCTCATCTCACCCGGCCCCGAGTTCCGGCAGTTCTTCCACTCCTTCGAGCACACCGCCTTCCGCTTGGAGGACCGCGACAGCTACGACGCGCCATACGAAAACGAGTCGTTGCGGAAGTTCCTCGCGGACGAGCCAGATGACCTTCCGTGGATGCAGAGCTGGTTGGACATGCTCCGGGAGGCGACGTCCGCGGGCCGCCGGTTCGCCCGCGTGCGGGTAGTGAGCCTGCCGCTGACCGACTACAGCCGCTTCGGGGTGTGGTGTGCGCAGTTCACAGGTGGTGCCGGCGAGGACATCCGCTACCTGACGCGCGACCTGGCCGAGGCCGGCGGCCTGCCAAACCACGACTACTGGCTGTTCGACTCGTCCAAGCTGGTTCGGATGCACTTCGACGATGACGCCCGCTTCCTGGGTGGTGAAGTAGGCGAAGACCCGGCCGAGATCGTGCAGCACAACTACTGGCGTGATGCCGCCTGGCACCACGCTGTAAGACGGGACGACTTTGCCACCGAACAGCACCTCCGGCGCGTCTAACGTCCACGAGACGCGTGGCGCGCTCGGCAAACGACTCCGCGAGCTTCGTACGTCGGCCGACCTGAGCGGCCGGCAGCTCGCGGAGTCGTTGTCGTGGCCGGCTTCCAAGGTCTCCAAGCTCGAAAACGGCCGCCAGGCGCCCACTGACGACGACATCAGGGGTTGGACGCGGGCAACCGGCAGTCAGGCGGAAGCCGAAAGCCTGCTCGCGGCCCTACACACGCTCGAAGTCCAGCACACGGAGTGGCAGCGCATCCTGCGGACTGGCCTGAAGCCGCGGCAGCAGGAGCTGATCGGGTGGGACGAGCGGACTCGGCTCTTCCGGGCGTTCGAGGCCACCGTGATCCCCGGTCTGCTCCAGACCGCCGAGTATGCGCGGGCACGGTTCGCCGAGGGCATCCGCCGGCTGAAGCTGCCGAACGACATCAACGAAGCCGTGGCCGCACGGGTCCGGCGACAAGAGATCTTGTACCGCTCCGACAAGCGGTTCCACTTCGTGCTGACCGAGGCGGCACTCAGGTTTCGGCTGTGCCCATCAGACGTCATGCTCGGCCAGCTCGACCGTCTGATCTCCTTCTCCCAGCTGCCCAACGTCCGGCTGGGGATCATCGGATTCGAGACGCAGTACGCCACGTCGCCGTGGCACGGCTTCTGGATATACGACACCGAGCGGGTACTGGTCGAGACCTTCAGTGCGGCCCTTGACCTGCGGCAACCGCAGGAGATCGAGCTATACGCGAGCGCCTTTGACCAACTCGCCGCCGTCGCCAGCTATGGCCGACCGGCCCGCGTGATCATCACCCGCGTACTCGATGACCTGGCCGCCGAAGTGGCCGAGGATGGCGCGGATTTTCGCGGGCAAGACGAGGAGGCTTGAGTTTCGAGAGATTCTGAGAAACATTCTTTCCAGGATCGTTCATGCCCCTTACCCTCCGAGTCAGGCCAATCACGGCCACACCTGACCAGGCCCCGGAGGGCAATGGTGACCACTCTCGTCCCCCTGCTTGCGAGCAGGCAGATCGAGCAACTTCCCACGCGGGCGCGCGAAGTGGTGGAGTACCGTAAAAGCGGGCTATCCCTCAACCACATCCAGGGCTGCCCGCTCGACTGCGCCTACTGCATCCGCCACACCTACGGGCTGTGGCCAACGCCAGCCCCGCGCCGTGATGAGCGACGCCGAGGCCGTGACCCAGCTCGTGGCCCACCCGTACTTCCGGGCGGACACCACCCCCCTATCCAGTTGTTCAACCGGGCCACCGAGCCGTTCCTCCCGGCGGTGAAGCCCCACACCTTCGCTGTGCTGGAAGACCTCGACGCTCGGGGCCTCGCTGGAAATCATCGACATCACGGACCGGGCTGTGGTGGTCGGCGGGCTCCCCCATGAGCAGCCCCGCTACTTCCTCCAACATGCCCTGCGCTTCCAAATCCACGATCTACGTCATCCTCACTACGCCGGACGGCACGGGCGTGCCGACATCGGCTGGGGCCAGGAGGAGGCATCGTGACGGATTGGACCAGCCGGGGCTACGTCGTCGTGGACGTGGAGGGCAACGGCGGGCGGCCGCCCGACCTCGTGGAGCTGGCCGCCGTCCCCGTCACCGGCGGCGCGATCGGGAAGCCGCTCAGCTGGCTGGTGCGTCCGGCCACTCCTATCACCGGTATCGCCCAGCGCATCCACGGCATCTCAAACCCAATGGTGGAAGAAGCTCCCATGTTCGCTGATATCGCCGAAGAGGTGCGCACCGCGCTGGAAAACACGGCAATCGTCGCCCACAACGCCCCCGTTGACCTCGGGATCTTGCACCGCAAGCTTCCCGGATTGGGCGCCGGGCGAAGTCTTCGACACCCTGAGGCTGGCCCGCCGGCTGCGGCCCGACCGGGTGAGCTACCGCCTGGGCGCACTCGTCGAAGCCTTTGGGTTGGCCGAAGGCATCCCACCGGAGCACAGGCCCCACCGCGCCGCCTATGACGCCCTGGTCACCGCCCGCCTTTTCGTACTTCTCGCGACACACCCAGGCGGCAGCCCGCTGTCCCTAGGTCT